>JAQTSI010000140.1 GCA_028711365.1 Methylococcaceae bacterium | reverse complement strand
TGGGGCGGTGTTATGGGGTATTCAACCGGATTCACCTGTTTCAGCGCCTTAGCCTTGATCTCGGGGGATATGTACAGTTTGCTTAGGATTCAATGACTTATCAACCATGCAAGTTCCCAGAGAACCGGATTTATTGGCCGGTCCCACTGCCGAATTGAGCTTCTTTAGCCGCTTGGCTTATTCCAGCGCAGATGAAACCGCTCTGGTGCAAATCTCCACCGATGGCGGGAATAGCTGGTTTAACGTTTACCGCCAGTCTGGGTCGAATCAGTCTGAGTTAGCATTCACCCAGAAACGCATCCCGCTGACAAATTACACTGGAAGACTGCTGAAAGTTCGCTTCAATTACCATGTATTTCTCGGCAGTTATTATTCTGTTCCTCTCGACAACATCGGATGGTTTATCGACGATATTCTTCTCACCGGCTTCGACGAATTGCAGAATAAATCCATCAACCCAACTCCCGATACCAAGGGGTTCAATTTCAAACCAAACGGTACAGGAGATTATATCCTGTCTGTGCGGGGGAAGTGGAACGGTCAATATCCCATGGAATGGGGTGGCGCAAAGATGGTAAGCGTAGAGACTCAAGACCCCGCCGGTTCTTTCATGTTGAGCCTAGCTAAAACCGGTTCAGGTCAGGGTGTTGTCTCAAGTACCGGAGCGATTTCCAGCAACACTACAGGAATAAGTTGTGATGCCGCTTGTACGAACAGTATAGTGAATCTGGCCACGGGAACCGTCTTGAAACTAAGCGCTTCAGCCAACAGTGGTTCGGAATTCGACGGGTGGACTGGGGATTGTTCGGGGATGAACGATTGCATCATCACCTTGGATAAGAATAAAACCGTCGGTGCGATTTTTAATAAGGTAAACTTACAGCCACTAGCCGATCCAAGCACCAACCAAACAGTCACCGTTGGCACCACGGTGACTTTGAACGGCAGCGCCAGCAGCGACCCTGACAATGGGCCCTTGCCCTTGACCTTCGCTTGGTCACAAACCGCCGGGCCCACGGTCAGCTTGACCAACGCCAACACCGCGACGCCCAGCTTCACACCCACTCAGGTGGGTAGTTACACCTTCAGCCTCATAGTGAACGACGGCAAGGCCAACAGTGCCCCGGTCAGCGTTACGATCGCGGCCCAGGCGTCCAATCTAGCGCCAATCGCCAATGCGGGCACCAACCAAACGGTCACCGTCGGAACCACGGTGACTTTGAACGGCAGCGCTAGTAGCGACCCTGATAACGGGCCCTTGCCTTTGACCTTCGCTTGGTCGCAAATCGGCGGACCCACGATCAATTTGACCGCTGCCAATGCCTCCATGCCCAGTTTCACACCCACGCAGGCAGGCAGTTACATATTCAGCCTGGTGGTGAACGACGGCAAGGATAATAGCGCCCCGGCATTCGTAACCATCACGGTCCAGATTGCCAACCAAGCACCGATTGCCAATGCCGGCACGAGCCAAACAGTCACCGTCGGTACCCTGGTAACCTTGAATGGCAGTGCCAGCAGCGATCCCGACAACGGGCCTTCGCCTTTGAGCTTTGCCTGGTCGCAAACCGCAGGACCCGCCGTCAGTTTGACCGGCGGCAACACCGCGACGCCTAGCTTCACGACTACGCAGATGGGTAGTTTCACATTCAGCCTGGTGGTGAACGACGGCAAGGTCAACAGTGCACCGGCATTCGTAACCATCACGGTCCAGATTGCCAACCAAGCACCAATCGCCAATGCCGGCACGAACCAAACAGTCACCGTCGGTACCCTGGTAACCTTGAATGGTAATGCCAGCAGCGACCCCGACAATGGGCCTTCGCCTTTGACCTACGCCTGGTCGCAAACCGGCGGTCCCGTGATTAACTTGATCGGTACCAATATCACGACGCCCAGCTTCACTCCCATCCAAGCAGGTAGTTACATATTCAGCTTGGTAGTGAACGACGGCAAGGCCAATAGCGCCCCAGCCAGCGTCACGATCACGGTCCAGGCGGCCAACCAAGTACCCATCGCTGACGCAGGTAGCGGCCAAACGGTTATCGCCGGAACGCTGGTGACGCTGAACGGCAGCGCCAGCAGCGACCCCGACAACGGGCCTTCGCCCTTGACCTACGTCTGGTCGCAAACCGCAGGACCCGCCGTCAGTTTGACCGGCGCCAACTCCGCAACGCCCAGCTTCACTCCCACCCAAGCAGGTAGTTACATATTCAGCCTGGTGGTGAACGACGGTAAAGCCAATAGCGCCCCAGCCAGCGTCACGATCACGGTCCAGGCGGCCAACCAAGTACCCATCGCTAACGCAGGTAGCGGCCAAACGGTTATCGCCGGAACGCTGGTGACGCTGAACGGCAGCGCCAGCAGCGACCCCGACAACGGGCCTTCGCCCTTGACCTTTACCTGGTTGCAAACCGCAGGACCCGCCGTCAGTTTGACCAGCGCCAACACCGTCACACCTAGCTTTACCCCCACGCAGGCGGGCAATTACGCATTCAGCCTGGTGGTGGGCGACGGCAAGGACAACAGCACCCCGGCCAGCGTCACGATCACCGTGCAGCCGATCCCCAATAACCCCCCCCATCGCCAATGCAGGCACAGGCCAAACGGTCAGCGTCGGAACCCCGGTGGCCTTGAACGGCAGCGCCAGCAACGATCCCGATAACGGGCCTTCGCCCTTGACCTTCGCCTGGTCGCAAACCGCAGGCCCCACGATCAGCTTAAGCGGCGCCAATACCGCAACGCCCAGCTTCACTCCCACGCAGGTGGACAGTTACGCATTCAGCCTGGTGGTGAGTGACGGCAAGGACAATAGTGCCCCGGCAAGCGTGACCATCACCGTACAGCCGATCCCCAACCAGCCGCCGATCGCCAATGCCGGCAGCAATCAGAATGTCAAAACGGATGTGAAAGTCGCTCTGGACGGCGGCAATAGCCGCGATCCGGACAACGGCCCTACGCCCTTGGCCTATGCCTGGAGCCAGGTTTCAGGCCCCGGTGTGAGCTTGGAAGGCGCCAATAGCGCCAAACCCAGTTTCACGGCTAGCGAGGAAGGCCGCTATGTGTTCTCGCTGGTCGTATCCGATGGCGCGGCAAACTCGCCAGCGGCCACCGTGGCGGTGAATGCGAGCTGGGGTATTGACCCTCCGCACCTGAAGCTGACCGTTCCCGCCGTTTGGAAACTGAAGGTGCCGCAGGAAATCGCTTTCAAAGCAAACGTGAATGGCAAACTGGTGGCGAGTTTCCAATTCTCCAAAGATGGCGGCAAGAAATTCTCGACGATCAAGAGTGCGGCCATCAAAACGGGAAAATTCAGCTACAAATTTAGCAACAAGAACCAGATGACGAATCAAGGCGTCATCCAGGCTTGCGTGAAAGTGCCCTATAAGGTCGCCGTGCAAGTCGGCAGGAGAACGGTCTACCGGACGATCTACAAAACGGCCTGCGATCGGGTGAATATCGCGGTGCAATGAGCGCCATGAGATGTCCACGCGGGACGGGACATCCCGTCCCGCGTGGGGGCGGTCACGATTAAAGATCGGTATGCTAGACTCTAAGCTCGTCCGTGGGCGGAAGAACCGTTGGGTTCTACACCAACGGCCTTCAGGAAATGGCGCATCATCAGTCAATCTCCGATCCAAATCCTTCAGCCATGTCCGTCATTTATTTAGGCGTTTTGGCCCATTTGCGGGCCGATCCTTTCGAGTCTTCCGATGCCCTGGAAATCATTCCTTCCGGCGCTTTGCGGGTGGATGAGGAGGGGCGCATCGTCCAGATCGGCGAGAAATGGCAGATTCTCGCCCAGACCCCGGAGGCCCGCTGCGTGGATTACGGCGACGGCTGGCTGATTCCCGGTCTGATCGACGGACATATCCATTTTCCTCAATATTACGCCACCGCCGCCGAAGGCGGACAGTTGCTGGACTGGCTGGCGAAATCCATATTTCCGCAGGAGGCGGCTTACGCCGATGTGGAATTGGCGGAGGATACCGCGCGGCGCTTCGTCCATCATCTGTTGGCCTGCGGCACGACCACGGCCATGGTGTTCGGCTCGCAGTTTTTCCACGCCAACCTGGCTTTGTTCGACGCCGCCGCCCGCCATGGCCTGCGCCTGATCGCCGGAACCACACTGATGGACAGGGCCAGCCCACTGATTCCGGAGAGTCTGCTGCAACCCAGCGTGGCGCAAGCCCGTGCCGACGCCGAAACCCTGATCGCCCGCTGTCGGGCCGATTCCCTGCTGCATTACGCCCTTACACCGCGCTGGGCTTTGTCGTGTACGGCAGAAATGATGGAGATGTGCGCGGACTTGCTGCGCGCCCATCCCGAAACCTATCTGCAGACCCATATCAACGAAAATCGAAGCGAGATCGAGGCGGTCATGAGGCATTTCAGCCAATGTCGCGACTATCTGGAGGTTTACCAACGCTTCGGCTTGATCGGCGAGCGGACGATGCTGGCCCATAATATCCATGCCTCGGATGGCGAATTGGTGCGTCTGGCGCAGGCCCAATGCGCCGTCTGTCATTGCCCGTCCAGCAATCTCTTTCTGGGCAGCGGATTGTTCCCATTGGCCCGCCATGTCCAGCACGGCATCGACGTGGCGGTGGGCACCGACATCGGCGCGGGGACGCGTTTCTCACTGTGGGAGAACCTGTCGGATGCCTACAAGATTCAGCAATTGCAGGGAATGAGTCTGGATGCGGCCCAGTTGCTTTACCTCGGCACTCTGGGCGGAGCGAAGGCTTTGCAGTTGGAGCATGAAACCGGCAATTTCGCTCCCGGCAAGAGCGCGGATTTCTTCGTGCTGGATGGCGCCGCGGATGGCTATTTGAACGAGCGCTTGCGCCGCTGCGAAAGCCTGGGCGAGAGCCTGTTCTGCCTGCTGCATCTGGCGACGGCGCGGCAGGTGAGCGCGACCTATGTGCGCGGGCGGCGGGTTTTTTCCCAGAACACCGTTTGAATGGGATAATGCCCGCTTTGGTCTGGAGATCGGTATATCGTGGCTAGCGGGTGGATAGGGTGTTTGACCGCCGGAGGGGGGGCGCTATTGGCTTATGTCTTGACCGGCAGGGTGCTGGTTTACGCCCGCCGGCGGCTGGTGGACCTGCCCAACGCCCGCAGTTCTCACCGGACGCCGACCCCGCGCGGTGGTGGGCTGGCCATCGTGTTGGCTTATGCTTTGGCGGTGGCGGCTTTGTCGTTGACCGGCGGGATCGGTTTCGGGCAAACCATGGCCCTGGCCGGCGGATTGCCGGTGGCGGCCATCGGTTTCCTGGACGATCATCGCTCCGTATCCGCCCGCTGGCGCATGGCGGTACATCTGGCTGCCGGGGTTTGGGCCCTGGCCTGGCTGGGTGGATTGCCCGATGTGGACGTGAACGCCCAGCCGTTCCACCTCGGCATCTTGGGGACTGGGCTGGCGGTGCTATTCGTCGTGTGGATGCTGAATTTGTTCAATTTCATGGACGGCATCGATGGCATCGCCGGGGCGGAAACGGTGTTCGTCACCACGGCGGGGGCGGTTTTGTCCGGGTTCTCCCAAGAGGCGGGGATGGCGGCGGCGATGCTGGCCGCCGCGACGGCCGGTTTCCTGGTCTGGAACTGGCCGCCGGCTAAAATCTTCATGGGCGATGTGGGCAGCGGTTTTCTGGGATTCATCCTGGGCGTATTGGCGGTATCCAGTGCCCGTAGCGGAGGGTTGAGCTTGGCCGTGTGGCTGATTTTGAGCGGGAGTTTTTTCGCCGATGCCGGCATCACTTTGTTGCGGCGCATGCTGAGCGGCCAGCGTTGGTATGAGGCCCATCGCAGCCACGCCTACCAGCACGCGGCGATCCGTCTGGGAGGTCACCGCCCGGTGACTGTCGGTTTCCTGCTGCTCGATCTGTTCTGGTTGTTGCCTTTGGCCGCCGCTGCCGTGGCCTGGCCGCAGCAGGAAGTCGGGTTGTTGCTGCTCGCTTATGCGCCCTTGTCATTCCTGGCTTTTCGCTTCGATGCGGGCAAGGCGGACTGAGGCAGGACGAGATGGAAATTTTGCAAAAATTGCGTTCGCGCACGGTCATTTTCACCCATGACCTGTGCATGGTTCCCATCGCCTGGTTGGGCGCTTATTGGCTGCGCTTCAATCTGGCGGCGATCCCGCCTTATCATTGGCATAGCGCCTTACGCTGGCTGCCCTGGGTCGTGTTATTGCAAGCGGTATTATTCCGCCTGTTCGGCCTGTATCGAGGGGTCTGGCGCTTCGCTTCGATACCCGATCTGATCCTGATCGGCAAGGCGTCCGGTTTGGGCATGGTCGGCATCGCTTTGGCGGCTTTTCTGTATGACCGGCTGGAGGGCGTCCCGCGTTCGGTGCTGCCCCTATATGCCGTGCTGCTCTTGCTGTTATTGGCTGGGCCGCGAATTATCTACCGCATGTGGAAGGATCGCGGTTCTCCGCTGGGCAATGCAAGGCGAGCTTTGATCGTGGGCGCCGGTTGCGCGGGGGAAATGCTGGTGCGCGACCTGTTGCGCGAGCGCGATGCCGAGTTTCTTCCCATCGCTTTCGTCGATGACGATCCTCTCAAGCGGGGCCGGGAGATTCACGGCCTGCGCGTTCGGGCCGACTGTGACCGCATCCCCCGGCTGGTGAAGAGGCTGGATGTGGAAGTCATCCTCATCGCCGCGCCTTCGGCCAGGGAAAAGGACATGCGCCGCATCGTCGAAATTTGCGAGAGTTGTGGCGTTCCGTTTTTGACCCTGCCTTCGGTGCAGGAAGTTTTGTCGGGCCGGATTACCCGCTCCCTGCGCGATGTTTCCATCGAGGATTTGCTGGGCCGGGATCCGGTAAAACTGGATCGTGAGGCGATGGCGGGCTATTTTCGCGGCAAGCGGGTGTTGGTGACCGGTGGGGGAGGCTCCATCGGGGCGCAGTTGTGCCGGCAGATTGCCGGTTTCCCGGTCGAGCGGCTGATCGTCTTCGAACAATGCGAATTCAATCTCTACAGGGTCGAGGTCGAACTGCGCCGTAGCCATCCGGATCTGCCTTTCATCCCCGTTTTGGGCGATGTGACCGATGGCAAAGCGGTGGAGCGCGTTCTGCAACGGCATGTCCCCGACGTGATCTTCCATGCCGCCGCCTACAAGCATGTGCCCCTGCTCCAGGATCAGGTGCGCGCCGCCGTTCGCAACAATGTGCTGGGGACGCGGATTCTGGCGGAGGCCGCTGCGGCATCGGGAGTCGGTGAGTTCGTGCTGATTTCCACCGATAAGGCGGTCAATCCCACCAATGTCATGGGCGCCACCAAGCGGGCGGCGGAGATGCTGGTGCAGTGCATGGGCGAGGAGCGCGGCATGCGCTGCGTCACGGTGCGCTTCGGCAACGTGCTGGATTCGGCTGGCAGCGTGGTTCCCCTGTTCCGCGAGCAGATCCGGGCCGGTGGGCCGGTCACCGTCACCCATACGGATATCACCCGCTATTTCATGACCATACCGGAAGCCTGCCAGCTCATCATGCAGGCAGCCGCGGTGGGCAAGGGCGGCGAGGTGTTCGTGCTGGACATGGGGGAGCCGGTCAGGTTGAGTTATCTCGCCGAGCAGATGATCCGCCTCAGCGGCAAGCGCCCCGGGGTGGATATCCGCATCGATTACATCGGCTTGAGGTCGGGCGAGAAAATGCACGAGGAGTTATTCCACGAGCAGGAGCGGTTGACGCCCACCCCTCACAACAAGCTGCTGCTGGCGCAGTCGCGCTGCCTGAACCGAGATTGGCTGGAACAGACTCTGGCCGGGTTGGTGGCGGCTTGCGATGATTTCGATGAGGCGCGGATCGAGGCGAACTTGCGGGAATTGGTACCGGAGTTCGATCCTGTCGGCGCGGAACAGGTTCGTCAGAATGATGATGAAAAATGCGCTTGTCTCGAGATGGAAGGGAGGGTATGATAAGCGGCTTTTAGAAGAATGCCACAGTTTGGAGCGTATAGCATGAAAACCTTCAGCGCAAAGCCAGCCGAAGTCAAACGCGACTGGTATGTCATCGACGCCGATGGCAAGACGCTCGGTCGGATCTCCACCGAGATTGCGCGCCGTCTGCGCGGCAAGCATAAAGCCGAATACACCCCGCATGTCGACACCGGCGATTACATCATCGTCATCAACGCGGAAAAGGTGCGCGTGACGGGAAACAAGGAACAGGATAAAATCTATTACAAACATACCGGCTTTATCGGCAACATGAAATCGGTAGCGTTGGGCAAGCTGCGCCAGACCCATCCGGAGCGCATCATCCAGACCGCCGTGAAAGGCATGTTGCCGAAGAACCCCTTGGGGCGCGCGATGTTCAAGAAGCTCAAGGTCTATGCGGGCGGCGAGCATGGCCATCAGGCGCAGCAGCCCAAATTGTTGGAACTCTAAAATCAAATCAGGTCAACCATGTCACAAACGCAAAATTATGGAACGGGTCGTCGCAAAAGCGCGGTAGCGCGAGTTTATGCGAAAACCGGCACGGGCAAGATTGTCATCAACGACAAGCAGTTGGACGAGTATTTCGGCAGAAAGACCGACCGCATGATCGTCTTGCAGCCGCTGGAAACGCTTGAAGTGACCGACAAGTTCGATGTTTTCGTTAAAGTGGCGGGCGGCGGCCCCTCCGGACAGGCCGGGGCGATTCGCCATGGTTTGACCCGCGCCTTGATCGATTACGATGAAACTTTGCGTCCAGCCCTGCGCAAAGCCGGTTACGTCACCCGCGATGCCCGTGAGGTCGAGCGTAAGAAGGTCGGCCTACACAAAGCGAGACGCCGTCCGCAATACTCCAAGCGTTAATCGCTGGCAGGGCGCCGCCCCAGGCGGTGCAGAAGAGATCATTGGGGGATCGTCTAGCGGTAGGACTATGGACTCTGACTCCATCAACCGAGGTTCGAATCCTCGTCCCCCAGCCAAACCAGGGCTTAGCCGTAGCGGCTAAGCCCTTTTTTTTCCATTCGGCACAAACGTCGCCGGTTCTCTCACTCCCAACGACTACCGCAGCCTTGCTGTCATTGTGCCGGCAGGAAGCGCCGGTAGGGAATCGACGCGCTTCCCACGGTTCAATCCTGTTTCCTTACACCGGTTTGCAAATTACGCGGAAGGCGAGGTGGAAATCCAGGCCGGCAGTTGCTGAATTTGGTCGAACCAGGCGCCGATATGATCATATCCTTCCAGCGGATAACGTGCGGAGTCGGCATACATCAAAGCCGGCGCCACCGAAATATCCGCTAGGCTCAAGGCATCGCCGACCAGCCAGGGATGCTTCGCCAGGTGCTCATTCAATACCTTGGCGCAACGGTGGAATTTCTCTTCACCTTTCCGGATTTCCTCGGCGTCCGCTTCACCCCTATTCAATATCGATTTGAGCACGTTTTCGTAGATGAAAATGCCGCAAGCCGGCGCCCAAGTGGTGGATTCCCAGAACTGCCAGCGCTGGATATCGACTCGGCTGCGATCGTCTGGCGGAACTAAGGCGGAATCCGCCGCCCGCGTGGCAAGGTATTGGACGATGGCATTGGATTCCCACAAGGAAAAATCGCCGTCAACCAAGGTGGGGACTTTGCCTTGAGGATTGAGCCGCAAATATTCAGGCGATTGTCCTTCTCCGGCGAATATGTCCACCACTTGAGTCTCCAACTCGATGCCGAGCAAGGCGGCGGCGATGCGCGGTTTGCGAGCGAAATGCGAGGCAGGATGAAAGTAAAGCTTCATGTATTGCTCCTAACGAAGATTGAAGGGCCGATTCGTCCGGGTTCGCCGATGGGTTTAATGCTTGCACGACCGCAATGGCAGGATCGCGCCAAGTCTTTCCTGACGAGATGCCGGACGGAAATATCAGAACACACGTTCTGTTATTTGTAAACGGTAACAGAACGAACATTCTGAATGGGATTCGCGAGGAATAGGGACCGATGGCTTCCCAAACTGCTGCGACCTTTAGATGTTCGGTTATTCGAGGGTGGATAAAGCGACCGCGATCACATTTTCGATCGTCGTCGGGTCGGCCCCCGCGCGGGCCATCATGGGCAAGGCATGGAGAATGCCGAACAGGAAATCCGCTTCGCGCTGCACGTCGAAATCGGCTGGCAACTCGTGCTGAGTCAAGGCGTTGTTGAGCATCCGCAGGATTCCTTTCGCCACATGCTCGCGGATTTCGAAGATCTTGCCGGCGGTGGCATCGTCATGCAATCCAGTTTCGTTGACGGAGTTGAATACCAGGCAGCCGAGTTTTCCCTGCGGTTGACGCGAAAGCCCGGATAGCAGGGCGAACAGTGCTCGAAGCGCGGGGAGCGATGCGCCCGGCTGGTCGATTATCTCGAACAGGGGGCGCACCACATCAGCCTGATAGCGCTCCAATGCGGCGAGAAATAAGCTTTTTTTGTCGCCGAATTCACTGTATAAGCCATAGCGACTGACTCCGGTTGCCGCCACCAAATCCTCGATGGAAGTTCCGAAATAGCCTTTCGCCCAAAATACTCTCATGGCTTTGTCGAGGGTCTCGGAAGGGCAAAACTCGCGGATACGTGGCATCAGAAATGCTGCATTTTCACATTAGGTGAAATGACGTAACAGGATGATCGCATGGGGCTCGCTTATGACGTTCGAATCTGGTAGGTTCGTAGAGCTGATTCGGCATCGTGCGTGGTCGATTCCTTTCAGCCGATTGTCGGGTCACCACCATGACCGGGACATCGAAGGCGCGATAAGCGGCTTCCAGGGAAGCGATGAGCCGGTTCGTGACTGACAGTTAAGATAATGTAAGAGTCGCCAATGCTACAAGATAAAGTCAAACTTAACATAGATGGTGAAAAGGTCAAACTGCATACGAAAAATCTCCGTCCGGGGATGTATGTATGCGAGTTGGATCGTCCCTGGGAGGAATCGCCATTTTTGATGCAAGGTTTCGAGTTGAAATGCCAGGTCGATGTGGAAGCGGTGATGGAATGTTGTGAGTATGTCTATATCGACGTGCGGCGCACCGATGTGCTCAGCATGACCCTCGAGGCGCCGCCGGTTGGATTTCTGCCGGAAAAGAAATTCTCTTCCCTGGAAGGGGAGATCGGAAACGCGGAGGATACGCGCAAGCAGACTTCGGATTTGATCAAGAGCTTCATCGATGAGGTTCGTTTTGGCCACAGCCTGGACATTCAGTTGGCGAAATCGGCGGTGTCGGAATGCGTCGCCAGCGTCTTGCGTAATCCCAACGCCATGATGCTCATGACCCAACTGAAAAAAAAGGATGAATATTCCTGTCAGCATGCTTTCAATGTCTGCATTTATTCCATCATCCTCGGCCGCCTCGCCGGGCTGGGGGGTAAAGACCTGGAAGGCTTGGGGACTTGCGGACTATTGCACGACTTCGGCAAGATGACGACGCCGGTGGAAATATTGAACAAGAGAGGCCGGCTCACCCCGCAAGAATGGGCCATCATGAAGCAACATACCACCCAGGGAAGAAAGATCTTGTTATCGGGGAAAAACATCTTCGGCGGCACGGTCGAAGTAGCTTATGGGCACCACGAGAATCTCGACGGTTCCGGTTATCCCCGGGGGGTGACGGAATCCCAACTCTCGCTGAATACCAAAATCGTGGCGGTGGTGGATAAGTATGATGCCATTACCAGCCCTCGTCCCCATCGCGACGCCCGTGACCATCTGCATGGCATCAGTGTCTTGACCAAAATGGCGAAAAACCGGCAGATCGACGCCATTCTCGCCAACCGTTTCATCAATTATCTGGGGGTCTACCCGCCCGGCAGCATCGTCGAATGGAGCAGCGGAGAAGTGGCGATCGTGCTCGAATCCAATCCCAAACAGCGGCTTTGTCCACAGGTCCTGGTGGTGCGGGATTCCGACAAAAACCCGGTGGAGCGATTCGTCGACATGGGAAAGGGGGCTTGCAAGATCACGGCGGTGCATGATACGGGTGCTTTTGGAATCGAGATCGGTCAATATCGGGATGCTATCTTACGCGCAATGTCTTGAGCAGATGCCCATCATGTTTCAGAAAAAAGGCCGATCTAGGGTAACCATCGAATTCGGTAACCGGATCAAGTTTGCCTATCAGGTCGTGGAGCAAGGCGATCCGACCATTTTGCGCGGAGAGTTCTTTCGCGATCACGGCGACACGCTGGGAATCAAGCTGGAGGTGGTGAAGCCTTCGTGGGAGGAAGCCATCGATGCGATTCAGCGCTGTTCGAGTATCGTGGCGGCCAATTTCGATTGAGTGACGGCTTTGGGAGCAAGCCAGTCAGGCTGAAGCGTTTTCCTAACCCTCGCTGGTTCCTCCCAGTAAGGGGACGAATACCACCGGCTCGATATTTTCGACCTGGTAACCGGTTTCGGAACGGGTGATGCGCTGCAATATCTGGTTGCGGCCATCACCGACGGGCAGGACGAGAATCCCGCCCGGAGCGAGTTGATCCAGCAAGGGCTGAGGAGGCTCGTTGGGGGCGGCGGTGACCAGGATGCCGTCGTAGGGAGCATAGTCTTCCCAGCCCCCATTGCCGTCGCTGTGTTTCATGCGCACATTGCGCAGATGC
>JAQTSI010000139.1 GCA_028711365.1 Methylococcaceae bacterium | reverse complement strand
CCTTTGACAGGGACTTTCACCCTGTTGATGATATGCCCTCACGGGCGCACTCATACCGGCAGGGATCGCCGGTATCCAGTCGACAGGGACGTTACTCCGCAAGTCATCCCGAGCGTCTGGGTTCCGGCGTTCCCTGCCGGAACGACGGGCCTGGACCTTAAGTCAACAGTATTAAGCTTGGGGCCTGGGAACCCGCGCAACCCTCCGCCTAGCCCGGCAAGGCGTATTTCATAGGGTCGTACATCGGCATGGCGATGAAATAACCCGGCACCCAGGTAGCCGGAATTGGCGGCCAGATGCGGGAAGACGTACATCAGCAGATCAGGGTTCGGCAGCCGTTTGAACTGCGTGTCGCTCGTCGTGGGCTACGCGGGTCTGGCCTTTTCCGGTTAGGATTCAGCCGAAAGCGTCAGTTGCCTAAGCAGGTTTTCGGGGATATGGCTCATGTGGTCATCGCGATGAACCAAGCATGCGCCGCGCTCACTGGCAGCGGCAGCAATCAGTGAATCGGCCAACGGTAAGCGCTTGGGTGTGGCACGCGCCAAGTCGAAAGCGGCGAAAGCCAGCCGTTCATCGATTGCCACCACATCATTGACGAGCAGCCGGTAAGCCTCGGTAGTTTGACGAGCTTCAGCATCGCTCGCCCCTAGTTCCCGTAAGCGTCTGGCAAACTCGGTTAGCGTCACACTCGCGAGCAAAATATCTGCCGCCGCATCATCGAAAATCGCTTGAACCTGCTGCCAACCGATTTCGCGGCGGTAATGGGCGAGCAGCGCGGAAGTATCGAACAAATAAAGCATCAGGCCTAATTCTCGGCTTCGCGTTCCGCAATGAGTTCGGCAATGCTGTCCCGTTCTGGCGAGAACCGTTGCCCGGCCCCGAGCAGCCGCCGGGCCAGCTCTCCGCGCCCTGGAATGATGCGAACCAGAATTTCATCCCGGCCCTCGACGGGCAACCAATCAAGCCGCCAGCCCGGCTGAATGCCAAATTGGCGGCTAATGTCATCGGGTATCGGAATGGTATGGTTTGGGGTGACGGTGGTTATCATGGCTAAGAACCTTGTACTGAACGAATGGTGTGCTGTGAATGCGGGATTTTTTGATGCCACTAGCTTACGCTTGCGTCGGGCAACGATAAAGTTGTTGCCCGACCGGGCTGTTTCGGCGCTCAGGCCCAGTACGTCCGCCACGGCTTGGGGCGGGTCGGGATTCTACTCCCACGCCGGACGGGGCTTGCAGCCCCGTCCGCTTCGTTTGAACGTCGGCCCGGGTCCCGTCATCTCGACGAACACCAAACGTTGCGACGGGGCACATACCCCGTCGCGCTCCGAACAGTTGAAGTTTGCGTCAATGCACAAAATGTAAGCGACGGGGTTGCAAATCCCGTCGCACCTATTTCCATACCCCGGCCCACTTCGAGTATATCTTTCATTAGGCGAGTGATCAGGATTCCGCTACATCCGATCTACGTTGCGGCAACTGAAAATTCTTTGGCTCGAAAGCATTGTAGGGGAAAACAATCTTCCCATCACTGGTATTGTCTAGAATACCGGCATCCAAAAGCTTATTCACATTGACTTCGATCTCTCTCTTAGGACAACCTAAACGTTTTGCCAATTCCTCTCTGATCACAGGCCCAACCACACGGGTCATCTCCTCAAGGATTTTCTTACAAGCGTCGGTCAGAATCGCCTTTGCCCCTACCTCATTTTTGAAATTGATATAGCTGCCTTGCCACTTACCTTTTTTATAAGTTTCGACAAACCGATTAACATCCACGGTATCCCAATCATCCACACGAAGCTGTACCTCATCCGGTAACTCTTCAACATCTCGAAAAAACCAAGACTCCGACTTACTCGGCCCAGAAGCATTTCCTCCTTGTTCTTTCACATTCGTCCGGAAATCGGTCAACAAGTCTTCCGGCTTCATAGGGGAATAAGATTTTTCCACCCCATCTAAATACTTCAAGCCATCCTTGCCGATTTTACCTTCGTAACGCAGTGCGCATTTACGTTCAACCACGAACACTAGCCGGTATTCGATAGCTTGTACATTTCTCTGGCCAGACAACAATGGCATACTAGGCCATAGCGTCAACTCGACAAATCTTTTATCATCCATTACAAAGCGTTCCTTGAGCATCGGCCCTTTAATTTCTATATACTCATTCCAATCTATTAAGATCCTATCAAGAGTCTTCTCTATTTCGTCTTCATATTCGTTCCGTTTGGGGTAGGCAAGCCGCAACTTGCTTTGATTTCTAACTGCCAATTTTGTTTCATAGCTTTGCAGAGGTTCTTTCCCGGAGAAAGCGGACTCACCCAAGACGGTATACCTATCCCACTCCTGCAAAACATCAACTAAAATTTGCAAATAAGCCAAGGGGTCTGCTTCCAACTTAATCCTGAGTTTATCTTCCTTGTCAGGATTCCATGTCTTCTGGGTAACATAATCATGTATTGCTACCGAAGCCGTTGCCCACAAATCCTTAATCCAGTCCGTATAACTAAACCATCCCCTCAGCCAAATATGGGCAGGTATGTGGCTCTGGTGGTTTTCGGTATAAGTGAGGGAGTCCCTTATGGAATTGAATGTTGTCTTGGAAACAGGTAAGCTGGCTTTGTTTTTATCACAAATGCCATTCTGAATCTTTTCCCAAACCCATGATTCTTCAGGCTCCAAACCCCAAATTCGTTCATGCCAAAATGTCGCTGCTTGCAATAACATCAGTCCGCCACAAACACCATGGTTGAGATTTATTTTTGCGGTATCACTGCCTTTCCATACATCATCTTTATATTTTTCCTTCACTTGTTTTAAAATTTCCTCCATAGGATTGGCATCCATAGGATTGATACTGTAGTGTTTATAAAATAACTCCCAAAGTTTAAATGCTTCGAGATTAAGCGCATAGCCTTCATAAATATTTTCCACCAAAGGACTTATTGATCTAGTAGTTTGTTCCCTGATACATTGTTTTCGTATATTTTCAAGATACCCGATATCACGAAGGCGATCGGCAAGAGAGGGCAGGGATTTTGACCCTGTAAAGTCGGGCACCACGCACTCTATGCTTTTCGCAATGGATGCCGCGGCTCTAAAATCAACCGGCAGATTTCGCCATGCCCAATGATTAAAATAATCATGCAGTACTTTAGCGCCATTGGTCACACGTTCATGTTCTATTTTTGGGCTGGCCGGGGAAAGAGAACCCTCCAATATATAACCAACATCGTGCAGCAAGCTTGCCACAGGCCATACGTCACCGAAGTGATTGACCAAAGGAAGCTCTTTAAGAAAATCAATAAGCGACATCGACGTTAAAGTTCCAGTAGGATTCTCCTTCTTGGGACGAAGGTCTTCACGATTAGAATCCGAATAAAAGTTTTTTTCATACTGGTGATTTTCAAACTTAACCTCAAGTTTCTTAAAGATTTCTCGAAATGCACACCTAAATGAGTGCAGATGGTCAAATATATACCACCCAAGTAAATAGTTATAAAGCGTGTGGACAGCATGATCGCGGTGTTTATCATAATCGATTTCACCGCTCATCTCCTTCCTTGACTCGGCGCGCCTAAAATAAGAAAAACTTCTCCTATCTGATATGTATAACGCATATTCAGTGAAGTCGTTGGCTTTCTTAAGCCTAGCTTCGTCAAGCGTGGAATCCAAAAAACCTAACAACAAATCCATTATTGGATCGACTTTATCTATTTTAAACCCCTTTAAAAAACGATCCTCTTTCTCTTTAACCTCTCTGCGATTATTATGTTTATCTTCATTTTCAAATTTCTTAATAGCTTCTAAACGCTGAATATTATGATACCAAAAGAACCATTTTGTTCTGTCTTTAACATACTCTCTCAAGGTTGCTCTTACGCTTTTGTCGTTTTTGTCATACATTTCGTCTGTCCCCATGAGAAGAAGTTGTAAGTCCGCTATCGCGCCTATCATTGATATTGATAGTAGCGGTATGGCCGTAACCTGGCTTTATGCCGTATCCTAACGACAGGCATCGTCTTCGACTAGCGGCATCGGTTGGATTGCCGTCTTTTGGGCAACCCAACCCTATCTACCCGTGCGGCAATGGCTGTTTTCTTGACTCATCAGCCATCAAGCTTCGCCAGGAAGCATTAACGCTGTGGCAGGAAGCTCCATTGCTTCGTTCGGAAGCTCCATTGCTTCCATCGGCAGCATCGTTGCTAGTCGGGGAAGCTTCGTTGCTTCCGGCGGCAGCATCGTTGCTAGCCGGGGAAGCTCCATTGCTTCCGTTGGTAGCATCGTTGCTAGCCGGGGAAGCTCCGTTGCTTAGTCAGGCAGCAACGGAGCTAGGCGGGGAAGGAAAAATGCTTCACGCCCCGGCAGGCTTGTCGGGTTTGGCAGGTTTGCTGCGGGCGAAGTGAGCGGCGAGGTCGTTGACCGCATCTTCCAGCTTGCCGGTCAGTGAGTTGTGGGTCTTGAGGAATTGGTAGACGCTACGCTCGTGGCCTTGGCTCTCGCGGGAGGCGGCGAAGCGGGAGTCTTCCAGGAGGCCGATGATGCGATGGGCGGAAAGCAGGATGCTATCCAAGCTTTGCAGCGCATTCACATCCCGGCGCATCTCGTCGAGGTTGAAGCTGGGCGGGAGGATTTCGGGATGCCGCTCGGCGATGGCGAGGGCTTTGAGGATGAAGCTGAGGTCTTTCTCGCTATAACGCGACATGGATTGGCGCTGTTCGGCGGTCAGTTCGATCAGGCCGGGCAAGGCGGCTTCGATTTCCTTGAACAGGCCAAGGACTTTATCCACTTGTTCCTGAGTGATGACGACATCGATGCGATTCTCGGTCATGGCAGGCTCTCCTTAGAGTTTTGCGAGAAATACCATTACCCAAGAACCGCTACATTGTCAAGGCATTCCTGCTTGACATCTACACTTCTATTCCATCCCCGGTTCATGGACAGGATTTACAAAATTAATCCAAGGCATAACCAGGATTTCATCCTGCAATTCCTGTTCATCCTGTCAACGTGATAGGTGATAAGGCATTCCTGATCGGCGGTTGGCCTGGCTGGGAACGACATCGGGGGCTTTGCCCGACGTTACGCATCATGCCGTCGGGACGGGCGAGACAGCCGAAAATCGACATTTCAAAGTGGCGTCGAGCCACGGTTCGTTTCCATCAGTCATCACCGCGTTGGATCAATGTTCCACGTGGAACATTGATCCGCCCACATCATTGCAGCCTGAATGCCGTTAATCCAGGCGATTCTCGACGATGACAAACCATTGCCGGTGACTGACGGCTTGCAAATGTCCGTCGGAACTCAGCGCAAGGATACTCTTGGAAACCGAATTGCGAACATTGCCGCCGATGGCCTCCAGGGTTTTACCATCATTTTTGATGACGATGTCACAGTGAAGCTTGGTATTTGCCAACATCTCGGCCACCGGCAATTCGTCCGGATTGACAACCCGCTCATGGCCCCTGCTGGCGCAAATCAAATCGCCGGGCTTGGGCTGATATTCCCTGAGTGTATGGGGTACGAAAAGCGCATCCGGGTTTGCGCGTCCCAGAACGAAGCGGGTCAGGAAAACCCAATGGGATCTGGCGGGAGGGAACAGGCTTTCGGATACCCCCGCCATCGCCATGATCCAACTGATGAAAGCGGCGGACCAGGGCTGATGGCAATCCAGTCCCGAAAGCCGCGACGCTCCGACCGATCGCCAATAATGGTTGACCCGTTCGCTGTGAGTAAAATCATCGTCCTCCCAGTCGCCGACATGGGGAATGCTTTCCTCGTCCTCCGCGAAGTTCACGCGCTGCTGCCCCCAGAACATCCATTCCCCGTCGAGCAATTCCAGTATTCTATGTTTGGTGGAATCCACCGGGAAAGCAGGGCTTAGGGGTTCCGTGACCACCGGAGGAATCTCCGGTTTGGCAAGAACGGGAGGCTTGAGGGGTTGATTTCCGCATCCGGTCAACAGCAGACACAGGAAACAAAGCAAGGGGTTCAAGCTTGCAGCGCGATTCGAATTCAAGAGTCTCTCCTAGTCGATCATCGGGTCGGGCGGCGCGCTTGATGGAACCAGATTCGGTAGAGTTCCATCCGCGCCTTTTGGGTCGAGGGAGCATGGCGGCGGCAAGGGGAATATTCCTCCGTGCCCGGCTTGGCGCCCCAACGAAATTCTGCGCAATCGTTGGGATTGTAAGCCATCTCGAAGGCCGGTTTTCTTGCCATCGCCTCCGCCACGGTGATTTCCCACGGGCTGCCATCGCTGCGCAGGTAACGGATACGTCTCTCCTGGATGCGACTGGCATGGTATTGTTCGATCTGCGCTTTGACATCCAGGGGCGAAGCGCCATTCAGGACGAACAATTCGGGATGACGCACGATTTTATCCGGCAAGCCATCGAGCACATTCATGGCGATGATCAGCCGCATGTCGCGCGAAGGCGTGGAGTAATCCTCCCAGGGACCGATGGTCTCGAAGATCGAAGCGCCTTCCGGCATGGCGATGAGCACGCCAGGATTCTTGCGAAAATAGATCTCGCCGTTGTTGACCGAGTTGGCGCGCGTTTCCAACTGTTCGACCAGTGCATCCAAAGTCGTCTCGTAAGCCTGTTGGGGGTCCAGCCCCAAGGGGTTGATCAGTTTGCCAAGTCGGGCGTAGAAATCATCCGGGGCCAGATCCTCCTGTTCCAGGGAAAAGGGCGCAAAGCCCGGATTGTCGGTCAATTCCTCGTTGGAAAGCTCATGCAGCTTGGACAAACCGGTTCGCGCGAGAGGGCGGAAAGCTTTGAAGCCCGGCCCGGCGCTGGCGATGTCGGCGAACAGGAAATTGCCCTCCCAGAAGCGTTTGCGCGCCACCGAGTTATCCGGTTGTGCATCGACCGCCAGCAGCAGGCCCGGTCGAGTGGCGGTCTGGGCGATCCATTTGGCCAATACCAGGACATGGCCATAAGGATCGGCGTAGACGGTTCCAGGCCAGAGAACATCCCGACTGAGCGGCAACGGATATAAATCCGTGGCTTCGTCATCCAGGGCGGTGCGGGCGCTGCCCGAATGAACCGCATTGGCCAGTTCCCCGCTGACATTTCGATAGACCGGTGGCGATGTCATCCCGCGAACGAATTCCGTCTTCAGGCTGGCGGGACCGCAGCGCGGCGGCGACTGGGCCGAGCCCCGGCTACAGGTGCGGAAGGCGATGGGCAGGGCGAGTTTCCAGGCAAAATAGGCCCGCAGAGTATAAGGCAGGTCGGCGCAATCCGGCGTGGCGGGCACAGACCTGTCCTCGCCTTGACCGAAATGGTTGTAGAGAAAGTTGCGCTCCGGATCGCGCAACACAGGCTCCAGAGAGGGGAAGCTCAGGTTTCCCTCGATGGGTGCGTCGAACAGTTGTTCGATCCAGGCCGAATAAAATGCTTCGGCGGCCAGGTTCCAGCCCGAATCCAGCTCATGCGCCCTATTGACGCCGCCGGCTTGAACTTCACGACAGGCCACCCGGATACCCTCCCGCCAGGCTTCGAGCCGATAGCCATCCGGCTCGAATGCAGTCAGGCTAGCGGACAGACTCCAGGGTGGCCCCCCGCGGGCGCTGACCTCCAGAGGAATCTCATGGCCTTGGCCGTCGATTGCCATGAGTTTCTGGATGGCCGAATCCGTGGAGACGGCCATGATCTTCAGCGGCGCACCGATACGGGGGTGTAGCGGCGACGTCCAGATACGGGTCTGACCGCTCTCTTCGCAGGCGACCGGTTCTTCGGCGAGTGCCGGGTGCATGACTGCGACGAATAGGAATGAACAGCCGAGAATCAGGGGTTTCTTATCCATGGGCGCAAAATTCCGGATTGGGTCCATTCGAAGATTGAACCAGATCAATGCACAGGGCAAGCGGGTTTTTTGTATAAGCTCATCACCCGGAAGATCCGAGATCAATAATCAACAAGTTGACAATCCTCTCGTCTGGTCTATATTCAGTACCGGCAGCTAATCGAATGGATATCCTTTCATCGTGCCCCTCTGCCTATAAGCAGCAACCGGCATTGAAAAATATTATCCGCCCCCTCTCTTAGATATGGGGCGATACATACGGATAAGATCTTCAGCCTTGCAGCGAGCTGCGAACCTTGCGCAGGAAGATGACCGACATAGAACGAAGGCTTTGGCTATACCTTCGGGTACGACAGCAGGTTCTGTTTCCGTCGCCAGCATATCATGGGACTCCAAGCGCTTTGGTTTACCTTGAATGCAATTCTGCGCACGATTGGACGGGGTCGTGGAACTCGGCGCTCGACTCCCATCCCAGTCTTCCCCCTCCAGGGGGAAGGAGTAAGACTTAGGTAAATATCCATGCCTCTTGAGGCAGGATCAGCGGAGATAATATGATGCTACTGCTCCTGTTTCATCTCGGCGATCAGCGCTATTGCCTGCATATCAACGCCGTCGAGCGAGTGGCGCGGGCAGTGGAAATCATGCCCTTACCGGACATGCCAGTCGAAATCCTGGGAGTCATCAACGTCTACGGACGCATCATTCCGGTACTGAATGTGCGCAAGCGTCTCGGTCTAGTCGTCAAGGAACTGGATCTCACCGATCAATTCATCATCGTGCATGCCGCCAATCGCACCATCGCCCTGCTGGTGGACGGCATCGCCGGAGTCATCGACTACCCTGAAGAGAAAGCAGAGAACTCCCAGGCGATATTGCCTGATTTCCGAATCATCGAAGGCGTGGTGAAACTCAATGGAGAGACGGTTTTCATCGAGGACGTGAATAGGCTTTGTGCGGTATTCAAGGAGGGAGAGCTGACACCGTCAAAGGTCGGTGATCCGTGAACGCAAATATTCCCGATGCGGCTATCGATCGATTCAACCGCTTCATCGTCGCCCAATTCGGATTGCACTACCCGGAAAATCGCCGCAAAGATCTGGAAAGGAATCTCCTGGCCGCCATCGGCGAGTTCGGCTTCACCGATGCCATGGCTTGTCTGGACTGGTTGACGTCCGCTCCGCTGAATCAGGAGCAGACCGAAGTTCTGGCGCATCACCTGACGACGGGAGAGACTTATTTTTTCCGGGAGAAACGCGTCTTCGAGGTGTTGGAAAAAAACATCCTTCCCGAACTGATCGCTTGCCGGCGCAAGTCCGGACGCTACTTAAGGATTTGGAGCGCCGGCTGCTCCACGGCCGAAGAATCCTACTCGATCGCCATCCTGATCACCCGGGTACTGGCCGACTGGAAAAACTGGAACATCATGATCCTGGCGACGGACATCAACATCAGGGCATTACGGAAGGCATCCGAAGGCATCTATTCGGAATGGTCTTTCCGCGGCGCTCCCGCTTGGTTGAAAGAGCAATATGTGCGCAAAATCCAGGAAGGCCGTTATCAGATCATCCCCGAGATCAAAAACATGGTGACATTCGCCAACCATAATCTCGTTCAGGACACACATCCCTCGATTTTCAACAACACGAATGCGATGGATATCATCATCTGCCATAACGCACTCATGTATTTCACCCGCCGGATCGCGCTGGCGGTGGTGGATAATTTCCACAAATCGCTGATAGAGGGCGGCTGGTTGACGGTAGGCGCCAGTGAAGTGGCTATCTTGACGGCCGCGCAGGGGTTCGAGGTGATGGTTTTCGACGGTCAGACATTCTTCAGGAAACCAGAAAGTCCGCTCTTTGAAGCCGCCCGGCTCAACCCTGACATCGTGAAACCACCCCCTAGCCAACCCGTTTTTCAGGATCATTTACCGCTTGCTGCCGTGGCCCCATCTCTGCCTGGCGTCGCATGCGGGGTAGAAACCAGCGCTTATCAGGAAGCCTTGGGGTTTTACCAGCAGGGCCGCTACATCGAAGCGGTGAAACGGCTGGAACTCATCCAGAAACCGGAAGCTTTCGCCCTGCTGGCGAGATCCCTCGCCAATCTGGGAAAGCTGGAGGAAGCGTTGCAATGGTGCGAAAAAGCCATCGATGCCGACAGATTGAAACCTCGCCATTACTATCTCAGGGCATCCATCCTTCAGGAAATGGGACATATCGAAGAAGCGGTCATTGCCTTGAAACGCACACTCTATCTGGATGCGCGCTTCATTCTCGCCCATGTGGCATTGGGACATATCGCCCGAAAGCAGGGAAAAATCGATGAAATGCGGCGGCATTTCGATAATGCCTGCATGGAGCTTCGACATTATTCCCAAGACGAGGTCCTTGATGAATCGGAAGGACTGACCGCCGGCCGTTTGATGGAAATCATCGCGACGGCCAGACCCGAAAATCGATCCTAGGGCATAGGCAGAAAAATCAACTTCTTCCCCTTGCAGGGGGACAAATCGGCAGGACAGGCGATTTGCACGGTGCAGCCGCCCGGAGGGGGCTGGACAGGGATAGTCCAGCCTGAACGTTGGGATGGAGGTAGAGCTTGCCGACCCTGGAAGCGCCGCTGTCTCATCGGCGTTCAACCCCCACCCTAACCCTCCCTCTGCCAGGGGGAGGGGATTTGTGTAGATACCAAAGCCCATAGGGGGATAAGCAATGATGGACATAGACTGGATCGAGATACATCGCCGGGTCGAACAGTCTCAACAATCCGCCAAGCTTGGCTGGGCGCCATCGGACGAAGAAAAGTTGCGGATTTTGAAAGCGCGTGCGCAAGCCCTTGCGCAAGCACCGGTCAAGCCCCCTGCGGCTGGAATGATGGTCGACGTGGTGGCATTTCTATTGGCGGATGAAACTTACGGCATCGAGCTACCTTTCGTCCGCGAGGTTTATCCATTGAAAGACTTCACTCCCTTGCCCGGCACGCCGGCCTTCGTACTCGGCATCGTCAACGTGCGCGGCCAGATCCTTTCCATCGTCGATCTCAAGAAATTCTTCGAACTCCCCGATAAAGGCCTCACCGATCTGAACAAGGTCATCATTCTGCAGCGTGGCGAAATGGAAATCGGCATCCTGGCCGACGCGGTGCTGGGGGTACAAACGATCCCTAGAGACGACATCAAGAAAGCCCTGCCAATCCTCAGCGGCGTCAGAGAGACCTATCTCAAGGGAGTGACGGCGGAGCGCCTGATCGTGCTGCATGGGGGCAATATTCTGGCCGACAAGAACCTCGTGGTAAACGAGCAGGCGGAAGGATGGCGCAAGGTTTTATAGAATCGATCAGCCACCAATCCATCGCTAGAGGAAAAGCAACATGAACTGGTTTAAGACTCTATTCACGCACAACGAATGGGAGGCCAAATTGAAGGAGGCCTCCGCCTATACCCGCAGCCTGATCGAAGCCAGCCTGGACCCTTTGATCACCATCAGCCCGGAAGGCAAGATCACCGATGCCAACCGGGCGACCGAGGAAATCACCGGCATTCCCAGGGAGCGGCTGATCGGCAACGATTTCTCCGGCTACTTCACCGAGGCGGACAAAGCGCGCCAAGGCTACCAGCAGGTGCTGGCGCAAGGGCTGGTGCGGGATTATCCGCTCAGTCTGCGCCATTCCACCGGCAAGATCACCGAAGTCACCTACAACGCCAGTATTTACCGAAACACGGCGGGAGAAGTACAGGGCATATTCGCCGCCGCCCGCGACATCACCGAGCGTAAGAAACTGGAAGCGAAACTGGCTGAAGTTTCCGCCTATACCCGCAGCCTGATCGAAGCCAGCCTGGACCCTTTGATCACCATCAGCCCGGAAGGCAAGATCACCGACGCCAACCGGGCGACCGAGGAAATCACCGGCATTCCCCGCGAGCGGCTGATCGGCAGTGACTTCTCCGGTTATTTCACCGAGCCGGACAAGGCCCGCCAAGGCTATCAGCAAGCGCTAGCGCAGGGGCTGGTGCGGGATTATCCCCTCAGCCTGCGCCATTCCACCGGTAAGATCACCGAAGTCACCTATAACGCCAGTATTTACCGGAACCCGGCGGGAGAAGTACAGGGCATATTCGCCGCCGCCCGCGACATCACCGAACGCAAGAAACTGGAAGCCAAACTGACGGAAGTTTCCGCTTATACTCGCAGCCTGATCGAAGCCAGTTTGGACCCTTTGATCACCGTCAGCCCGGAAGGCAAGATCACCGACGCCAACCGGGCGACCGAGGAAATCACCGGCATCCCCCGCGAGCGGCTGATCGGCAGCGACTTCTCCGGTTACTTCACCGAACCGGACAAGGCACGCCAAGGCTACCAACAAGCGCTGGCTCAAGGGCTGGTGAGGGATTATCCCCTCAGCCTGCGCCATTCCACCGGCAAGATCACGGAAGTCACCTATAACGCCAGCATCTATAAAAATCCGGCGGGAGAAGTACAGGGCATATTCGCCGCCGCCCGCGACATCACCGAATTGAAACAATTGGAACGAAAAGTAAGAGAACGCTCGGAATGGTTGGAAAAAGTGCTGCGTGAAACCCAGGAAGCCGTCAATGTGCTGACTTCTTCCTCCAGTGAGATCCTGACCGCCATCAGCCAGCTCGCCGCCGGATCGGTGGAAGCCGCCACTTCGGTGAACGAAACCACCACCACCGTGGAAGAGGTCCGGCAGACGGCTCAACTCTCCAACCAGAAAGCGA
>JAQTSI010000138.1 GCA_028711365.1 Methylococcaceae bacterium | reverse complement strand
ACCTGCGCTGCGCCTACCATGGCTGGGCCTTCAACCGGGAAGGCTGGCTGGTGGACTATTCTCACGACAGTTTCGGCAAGCCGCTCATCAAGAGCCAACTGCAAACCTACCCCGTGCAAGTCCGCTATGGCCTGATCTGGCTGTTCCCCGGCGATCCGGCACTGGCCGGCGAGCGCCGGATTCCGGAAATTCCCGAACTCACCGGGGATGAACCATGGGCCCACTTTGTCTCGGATTTCACCTGGCACACCCATCATTCCATGGTGATCGACAACATCTGCGACTTCGCCCATGCCTTCCTGCACCGCAAATACCGCCCCTTCATCGATGCCAAATTGACCCACCACGAAGCCGACGAAGACAGGGTCTATCTGACTTACGATGCCTATATGGCCGGTGGCCGGATCTCGGGGATTTTCGTCGATCGCAACCGGGTCAACACCCGTTCCATCGAGTTGTGCTACGAGTATCCCTACCAATGGACCAATACCGGCGACAGCATCAAGAATTGGTCGTTCCTGCTACCCATCGATGAGCGGACCACTCGGGCGTTTTTCCTGTTTTATTTCGATGCCCTGAAGATTCCGCTCATCTCGATGAAAACTCCGCGGTGGCTGACCCAAACCGTGCTGAACCTCGCCAAGCCCCTGGTGTTCAAACCCATACTCGAAGAAGACGGTATCGCCCTGGAGGCCGAACAATTAGGCTACGAATCCTACTGGGACTCCCCGCCCATCGAACTCAATCCCGTGGTACCGATGTTCCAGAAGCTTACCGCCCGCAAGTGGGAGGAGCATCTGGCCAGGAAGGACGCGGAGCAGAAAATAGCATCATCCCAAGATTGATATCCTAGTTTCCCAAGGTTCCGGTTGGGAAACGATATTCACGGATAAACCTCATGACGAAACCCGGCTCATTATTCGAACACATCCTCACCCATCATCGCGGAATATTCGCCACGGTTTTCCTGCTGCCCATTTCGGCGGCCTATGGCGCCTATGCCGGTATCCGTAATCGGATCGCCTTCCGCTTCAACAGCGCCCCCGCCAGGCATGATGCCAGGGTTCAAGCGGTGATCCGACAAATCGAGGAATGGAAGAAGGACGGGGCCGGGCAAAAGCTTTGCACCGCGAGGTCGGGCTGGAAAACCATGAGCGAATTGGTGCCGAAATACAAGCTTTCCCACCGCAAGATCGATGTCGGACTGTACGACATACTCGAAATCGATGAACAGCGCGGCATCGTCAGGGTGGAGCCGCTGGCGACCATGGGCCAGATTTCGCGCAGCCTCATCTTGCGGGGCTGGACCCTGCCGGTGGTGCCGGAATTGGACGATCTGACGGTAGGCGGCTTGATCATGGGTTTCGGCGTGGAAACCAGCAGTCATAAATATGGGCTATTCCAGCATATCTGCGCCTCCTTCGAGATCGTGACGGCGGAAGGGAAACGGCTGAAATGCAGCCTCTCGGAAAATGCCGAGCTGTTCCAGCAGATTCCCTGGAGTCATGGCACGCTGGGTTTTCTGGTAGCCGCCGAATTGCAAATCATCCCGGCCCAAAAATATATTCGGCTGCACTATCAACCGGTTTATACGCTGGACGATATGGTCGGCGTTTTCGAGCGAGCCTCCCGCGACAGCGAAAACAACGATTTTGTCGAGGGCCTGGTTTATAGCCGCGACGAGGCGGTCATCATGCGTGGCGCATTCACCGACACCCTGGGCCCGGACGGTTCTTTGAACGCCATCGGATCATGGTATAAGCCCTGGTTTTACAAGCATGTTAAAACCTATCTGGATAATCGGAAGGAAGGTATCGAATACCTGCCGGTGCGGGATTATTTCCACCGGCATACCCGTAGCTATTTCTGGACCCTGGAAGAAATCATCCCCTTCGGCAATCATCCCGTTTTCAGGGCATTGCTGGGCTGGGCCTTGCCGCCTCGTATCGAGTTATTGAAATATACCGAAACCGAAACCACCCGGCGGCTTCGGGAAAAATATCATGTGATTCAGGACATGCTCATGCCGATCCGCTTTCTGAAGCAATCCATCGACTATTTCGACCGGTATTTCCGACTCTACCCTTTATGGCTTTCGCCGATGGCGATCAAGGACAACGGTGGATGCGGCGGCTTCGTCCAGCCACTTAAGGCCGAGGATGGCGCGGTGGATGAGCTGTATGTGGATATCGGCGCCTACGGTACGCCGGGCAAACCGGATTTCGATAATGCCGTCGCCTTGCCCCTGCTGGAACGATTCGTCATCGAACATCGGGGCTACCAAGCCCTCTATGCGAGAACCTCCCTGAGCCGGGAGGATTTCAGAACGATGTTCGACCATGCCGGCTATGACCTGTTGCGGGAACGGCTCCCTTATTGCCGGCAAGCATTCGACGAGGTATATGACAAGGTTTCCTCGAAAAGCAGGATCTCGCCGGTCGAGATGAGGAAACTGGAAAAGGCCGGTTGAAAGCCTTTCAAAATTCCTGGCTCGGCTTGTCGAATCGCCAAACCAAGGCACGATTGTTGGCGGGCAGCGGCCTATCCTCCAGCAGGCTCAAACCCGCCTCCCGAGCCAGCGCATCGACCGCCTCGAAATCCCGGATGGCCCTATGCGGTGCACGCTCCTGTAGCCACTCATTGAAACGGGCGTTGCTGTCGCTGGTAAAACGTCCGCCATAGTTGAAAGGGCCATAGACGATGAGCGGCGCATCCCTGGCCATGATCGTGGGCAAACCGGCAAACAGGCCCTCCACCGCCGACCAACTCATGATATGCAGGGTATTGGCGGAAAAAACCGCATCGAATGTCCCCGGCACGGATGGCTGCTGGACATCGAACAATAGCGGGGCTGGGGTATTGGGTAACCCGGCTTCGACTAGCCACATCTCGATGCCTTCGAGATTTTCGGGCAAATCCGATGTCTGCCAGATCAGATCGGGCAGCGCCGCTGCGAAATGCACGGCATGCTGGCCCGTTCCACTGCCGATTTCCAGCACCTTCTTCCGGCCTGGCAAATAATCCCGCAACACGGCGAGGATATGATCGCGATTTCGTTCGCAGGAAGGAGCATGGGGTTTGATGGGAGATGACATGGTATTTCGTTTCGATGGGCTGCAAGCCATAGTAATGCGGCCTGACCGATTCGCGCAACCCGGCAGCGGTTTTGTCCGCTTTGTCCGACTCGATACAAGGCTTGGCCGGCGTGAATGCCCCGAAACCCCGGACCATCATCGGCCACACAGGTGGCATGCTTATCGCTTATCCTCATGAATAAGGTCAGCGCAAGTTTGCCGGGAATGCAGGCCGAGCGCCGGCATTTCCTTTCCTAAAGCGGAAGCGATAGACGACGAGTCATTCATGCCATGAAGATCCAGGATAATACTCTCCAGCGACAAGCCGAGGCGGGTCTCGGCGACGGATCGCCACGCAGCCCGCAATCCTTCGACGCCGACGACATGGCGTGGCGGGAGCCCATGCCCGCGCTGAAACCGCGTTATGGCCGGCTGGGCGATGCTTTTTATACGCCTGTGGCAGGAACGCCCCTACCCGAACCGAAAGTGGCGCATTTCAATGCCGAATTGGCGGAAGAACTCGGTATCGAATCCGGCCTGAACGAACCGCTGCTCGCCATCCTGGCCGGCAATCGTCCCTGGCCGGGCTACCCATCGATAGCCTCGGTCTATGCGGGGCATCAGTTCGGCGCCTGGGTGCCGCAACTGGGCGACGGACGCGCCCTGTTGATCGCGGAGATCCAAACGCCCGCCGGCGAACGCCGCGAGCTTCAATTGAAAGGATCGGGCCCTACGCCCTATTCGCGCGGGCTGGACGGGCGAGCCGTGTTGCGCTCGTCGATCCGCGAATATCTGTGTTCGGAAGCCATGCATCATCTCGGGGTGCCTACGACCCGTTGCCTGAGTCTGATCGGTTCGGTCGAGCCGGTGCAACGGGAAACGGTCGAGACCGCCGCGGTGGTTTGCCGCGTGTCATCGAGTTTTATCCGTTTCGGCCATTTCGAATATTTCTTCCATCGTCGCCAGCCCGAACAACTCGCGGTTCTGGCCGAGCATGTCATAGCGGAACAGTTCCCGCATCTGCACGGCCAACCCGACCGTCATGCCCGCTGGCTGGCCGAGGTGGTCGAGCGTACGGCGCATCTGATGGCGCAATGGCAGGCATTGGGCTTTTGTCATGGCGTCATGAATACCGATAATTTTTCGGTGCTCGGGCTGACCTTGGATTATGGCCCCTTCGGGTTCATGGACCGATTCCGGCAATATCATGTCTGCAACCATTCCGACTATGAAGGCCGTTATGCCTACGGCGCCCAGCCACAGATCGGGCAATGGAATTGTTCGCGCCTGTTGCGGGCCTGCCTGCCTTTGCTGGCGGACGATCCCCAGGCCGCCTTGGAGATCGCTACCGGCATTTTCGAGCAGTACGCCCCCGCCCATAACCAAGCCATGATGCGCCGCTGGGCCGACAAACTGGGGCTTTTCGACGTTCGGGAAAGCGACACCGAACTGGTCAATGCCTTCCTGTCCATCCTGCAGCGCGGCAAGAACGACTTCACCCGGAGCTTTCGCCATCTCTCCCGGCTGGAAACGAACCACGACGGGCCAGCGGCGGGAATACGCGAGGAGATGACCGACCTCGAAGCCTTCGATGCCTGGATCGGCGATTACCGGGCTCGGCTGCGCAGCGAATGCAATACCGACGATGCCGCGCGAGCCGCGCGCATGAACCGGGTCAATCCGAAATATGTGCTGCGCAACCATCTGGCCCAAACGGCCATCGAGTACGCAGCAGTCGGCGATCATTCCGAATTGGCCAGGCTGATGGAACTGCTGAAACGGCCCTATGAAGAACAAGCCGAGCGGGAAGCCTATGCCGCGGAGCCGCCGGCCGACCGGCGATCCGTCGAAGTGAGTTGCTCCTCGTGAACGGCGCGGACTTGCACATCGGCTCGAACCGTATCCGAGCGGCTGTTTTACAAAGCCCAGGTTCCGCAGGCGAATTCGCAGGGTTCACCGCATGTCCGACTACTTCGGCGCGGGATGTAGAAGCTAACCACCGACATCGTTGGATTCAACCGGAGAACAGCCATGGCCTTTGAAGATGTTTGCAAGCAAAGCCTGATCGCCGAGGGAGAGTTGGTCCCCTGCATGGCGGGCAAAAAGGAAATCGTCATCCTGTGGCCGGAAGGCGGCGAGCCCAAAGCCTATGATGCCCGCTGCCCCCATGAAGGCGTCTCATTGGGACGAGGCGATTTCAATGGCAGAATCCTCTACTGCATCGCCCATGGCTGGGTGTTCGATGGACGCAATGGCCATTGCCTGCAACCCTCGGGCTGGTGCATGAAGGAATATCCCATGCGCTTGGAGCGCGGCATGGTGCAGGTCGATCTCGCCCAGGACTGATGCAAAGCGGCGATATTGAATAGGCGGCAGGTTTCGCGTGACGATCCGTCAGGCTCATTCCAGCACCGGCACCCACATCCTCTTCGAATCGAAAGCCGCTTGGCTTCCCTGTAGGTCCATTTCCCTGGAAAAGCGGTCAAGCACGAAAAAACGGGAAGATTACTCGGTCACGATGATCGGCTTCGCCTTAGCTTCCAAAGTGAAAGATTTCCCATCCACATCGTTGGCTTCGATTTTCAAAACAAACGGTCTGTTTTTCTCAATGACATCCGAAAGCTTGATTTCTTCCTTGATAGATCCATCCTGAGAAACATTGCTGATCGGTGAAACCATGCTCGAAGGCAAGGAAGAAAGGGTATATCGATAGGGGGCTCTCCCGCCATAAACGAACGAGGCTATCGAAATGATCTCCCCCTTCCTCGGCTTCTCGTTCGAGATGGAGAATGGCGCAATCTGCAAACCTTGCTGATTGTTGCGGGGCAACGGCTCCCGAGTTTGAATATCGGTGGATGAGCCGAAGTAAAAACCTACGATGGTCCCCAACACGCCAATCAGGGTGGTGAGGATCTCCTTGCCCAGGGCAAAGCGTTCCTTCAACTCTGGCCCACTACTGACCACGGCATAAAGTGCCAGGATGATCGCTATCGCGACGGTGGCCACCGCCACCAGGAAAGTGATCAAGCCCCGGGCGATTTCGGTCTTTTGCAATGAATCGAGGAATTGCCCACCCGCACTGTAGATCCCAAAACCCAGCGCGCCCACCACCGAAATCCCTAAAACCGCGAAAAGGACATAGGGACTGATGATCAGCTCACGCAAATTGGACCATAGCGACTGATTGCCTCCATTGTTTTCCCCGTTTGCCATCGTCATCGCCTTGTGTCAAAGCCAGTGAAAAGAATCCCCCCGATGTGGGACTGATGTTTCCTTCAAAAAAGGCCGGCTCAGACTGTGCCGTTTTCCTGCAAGAGCTTTTCCAAGCGGCTCTCGATCCCGGCAAGACCCTCCCAGCGAACATGAAAGGCGGTCTCGAGCGTCTCTAGCAGATCATCGACCTTCGAGATGAGCCGGGTTTCGGTCTTTCCGCCGAGATAATGGACGGAATACAGATTATTGCGCAATGTATGCCGACAGCCTGAGGCCGGCCTCGCGGCAATGAGTCCATTCACGAAGAGAGATTGGGGGTGGTTGGAAACATACCAGTTCTTCATTTCATAATCGGAGCGATGCTGTTCCTGAAGATCGAACGAATAGAGTGTCTTCCAACTTCCGGCCAGTTTGACCTGCAAGGTATAGGTAGCGGCAGAATAAACGAGCCGAAATGGCTCCAACGAGGTGATCTGCTCCCTGCCGGGCTCAAGCCGCAAAGGGGTAGTCAGGGTGAGTCCTCCGAAACCGACATCCGCAATGAAATCTTCACCCTCCAGGTTCACGAGCAGCAACATATGCGTACGAGGATTCACGATCTGGTCGGGTACATTCCAGTGCACCCTGGCGACCAGCCCCTGACCTGAAATCCAAGCTGCTCCAAAATATGTCCAAAAAACAAGTTATGTTCGAAACAGTATCCTCCTCGTCCTCCCCTGACGAGCTTTTCATGTAGTGAGTCGACATCGAGCGGTACCCCCATGCCCAGGAGCGGGGATAGATTCTCGAAGGCTATGGCTTCGGTATGCAGAAAGTGTAACCGGCGAAGAACATTCACCGATGCGATTCGATCCCCGGCATAACCGATTCGATCGAAATAGGTATCCAGTTTGGTTGATAAGCTAGACATTCAGCAAGCCCTTTTGCAGTCATCATGACGGTTTTTTGCGCGACTCCTGTCGCCTCTTATCCCGTAAGGGTTCGAGTCTAAGTCGATTTCCGCCGATCTGTCAAATTTGCCCGACCGCTTTGGAGGATCTTCAGCCGATGCGGAAATTCGCGGGTGCGATGAAGCCTCGCCCGACTGGCAAAGCGGCTGACTGGAGGAGTTCCCAAGATGACGGAGCAGGCTTCCCTTATGATTTGGGAGGCTTACAAAATGATAAAGTAATCTTCCTTTGCGGATTTGGAAGCTTACAAAATGACAGAGTACGCTTCCTTTACGATTTGGGAAGTTTACAAAATGAAAGTGTAAGCTCCCTCTGCGATTTAGGAAGCTTCCCAAATGAAAAAGTAAGCTTCCCTTGTGGCTTGGGAAGCTTCCCAAATGAAAAAGTAAGCTTCCTCTGCGGCTTGGGAAGCTTCCCAAATGAAAAAGTAAGCTTCCCTTGCGGCTTGGGAAGCTTCCCAAATGAAAAAGTTGGAGCGCTGGGCGGAACGGGTATTGGAAACTACAACGCTGGCGGCGATGTTCGATGAATAGAATCGATGGCAAGAAGCACAAAGTCTATATTCCGACTCCCTCACTAAGCGATCAAAATTCGGGTTCCGGCAGGCGGCGGAGGAGATCATCCCAGGCGATAACGATGCCCGGCAACACGCCGACCGGCGTTTCGCCAGCCAGTTCGCGCATGTCCGGCTTGCCGAATTCGCTATTTTCCAGACGATAAATCGTCACCATCCGATCCGTCGGATGCACCAACCAGTATTCCCGCACGCCGGCGCGCTCATAAACTCGCCGCTTGAGCAGGTGATCGTGGCTAGCCGTGGATGGCGACAGCACCTCCGCCACGAAATCCGGCGCGCCCCGCACCCCGCGCCGGTCCAGTTTTTTCTCGTCACACACCACCAACACGTCAGGCTGCACCACGGTATCGACCCGCTCATCCACCTCCCCGACCTTGGGCAGGCGTACGTCCACCGGGGCGATGAACACTCGACAGGGCTTACCCTGCAACGCTTGCCTGAGTTGAAAGTAGATTTCTCCGGCGAAATCCTGGTGCTCGAGCGTTGGCGCGGGGGCCATTAAATAGGCCGCACCGTCGATCAACTCATAACGGGCCTCTTCCGGCCAGGAAAGATAGTCGGCATAGGTGTGTCGGTCATGATCGCGCAGCGCAAGTCCCATGGAAGGTCTCTGGATTGCTGGAAATGGGGCTATTCTACTTCGTCGACGACTCAATGGAAACGCCGCGCCAAATCAACCCTATCGGGCTTTACCCACACCGGATCGATAGGCAAACAAGTGATCTTTGACCGTCACGCCAAGGCCACACTGAATCTAATGCGATTTCACCCAATCTCTCAGCGCAAAATCGCAAACGGTTGCTTTAGCGCAATCCTTCCTTGTTGACTGGATACCGGCGATCCCTGCCGGAATGACGAGATGTCTCGGGTTCCCAAGCTATTGCTTAGGAACCAGGGAAAATGCATAAAACATCTTTTCGAGATCGTCATTCCGGCAGGGATTGCCGGAATCCAGGGCACAAGGACGTGATACGATCCCACCATGGAAAGACAACCCTGCGTTTACCTTCTCGCTAGCCATCGCAATGGAACCTTGTATGTTGGGGTGACTTCCAACGTGATCAAGCGCGTTTACGAGCACCGTAACGGACTGGTGGATAGTTTCACAAGGCGCTATGCCGTGCATGATCTAGTTTGGTATGAAATTCATGAATCCATGGAAAGCGCCATTTTGCGGGAGAAACAAATCAAAAAGTGGACCCGCAAAGCAAAAATCGTTCTCATCGAACAGTACAACTCCTCTTGGCAAGACTTGTGGCCCGAATTGGCATCCCCCTCCCTGGCCTCTGGATTCCGGCGATCCCTGCCGGAATAACGAGATGTCTCGGGTTCCCAAGCAAGAGCTTGGGAGCCCGGGAAACTCCGTTGACCTGGATTCCGCAAACTCCATCCACGCTTGCTTGCTACCCTCCGGGCTGCCAGGGGTCGAGGTCGACGATGCCAAGGACCGCTCCGTTGGCGGCGTCGATGATCACCGTCTGGTCGCGCTTTTTCGCTCGCAGGGGCAGGAATTTGACTTGGGAGGGATCGAGTCTATGGCTTTCCAGATAAGCCCGGAGCGTATCGCGGGTTTCCGCATCGCGCGGCATCAAGGGGGCCAACGGCAGGGCTTTGACCTCGTTCCCAATCTCCGAATTGGGAACGCCGCCGGGGAAGCTCTCGCTTCCCATGGCAAGGCAAGCTAGAGCTTGCAAGTCTTGGGTTCCCAAGCAAAAACTTGGGAACCAGGGAAATCAGGGAAGGGTTGCGACTCAAGCAACCGTTTGCGATTGGGCGTGACTCCGTCAATCATCCCGAGCGTCTGGCCCTTCGGCTCAGGACAGGGTTCCGGCGGTCCCTTGCCGGAACGACGATTTTTATCGACAGGCGGCGAGCCCCCGCCGCTTAATTCTCCTCCCAGGTTAGCGGCAATCGGACGGGGCATACTTGGCGATCAAAGTGCCCGCCGCCGCACCAGCAAAGCCCTTTGCCACCGCCACGGTCGTGGCGGCGGAGGTGCATACCCATTCCAGCGCCCCGGATATCTTGCCCGCCAACGCAGCGGCCAAGGTCTTCGCGGGCGCAGCGCCGGATGACACATAGGGACTGAACAACAGCGTGTTCGCCGCTGCCTTCACCTCACCGCCGACCGTGGCCGGATCATAGGTGATCGTAATCACCCCCGTCGCGTTGTCGATCTGAATACGGGTCACGAACTTGCTTTTCGCGCCCGCTCCACCGGCTTGCAGGTTGAAGGCGTTCGCCCCTGCCTGCAAATCCAGTACCGTGCTGGCGGATTCCACCACCCTCACCTTCGCGTCGGTGGCCAGCGACAGACCTTCCACGATTCGCATCCGCACCATGTAGTCTTGATAGGCCGGTATCGCCACGGAGACCAGGGCGCCGATGACCGCAACCACGATCATCAATTCGATCAGGGTAAAACCCCGCTGACTCGTTGCGTACATTTCAAAACCTCCTTCCATCGCCTGGCGATGGAGATCGGCCATCTCACCGCGGTTCAAAGCCGCGGATAAAAACGCCCTTAAAGAAAAGCCCCTCGCGAAGAGGGGCTTCGAGCCGGCGCCATCGGCACGGCGCTCTCGCGCCGGCCCCCCGCGGCTTATGCCGATCAGCGGCAATCGGCCGGGGCGTACTTGGCTGGCAACTTACCTACGCCAGGACCGGGAAGACCCTTAGCCACCGCCACAGTATTGGTGGCGGAGGTGCAGGCCCAGTCCAGAGCGCCGGTGACCTTGGCCGTAATCGCGTCGGCAAGCGTTACTGCGGCACCGGCACCACCGGCGGCATTGACGTACGGACTCAACAGCATCGTACTACCAACTGGGATAGAGCCGACCTTGGTATCATCGAAGAGGATGGTGATCACCCCGGAACCCGCGGCGTCAATCAGTACACTGAGGACATATTTGCTCGCCGCGCCCTTACCACCGGCTTGCAGATTCCAAGAGGTGGCGGCAGCCGCCAAGTCGGCGGCGTTGGTGGCGGATTCGGCTACCCGCAACTTGGCGTCGCTCGCCACCGACAGACCTTCCGTGATTCTCGCGCGAATCGTGTAATCCTGATAGGCCGGCAGCGCGACGGCGGCCAAGATGCCGATGATCGCCACGACGATCATCAGTTCGATCAAGGTAAAGCCTTTTTGAAATTTGGCGTTCATGATAAGGACTCCTAATGAGTGAGAGAGTGTATGGCCCGTGAAGTGATGCACGGCCATTTAATGCTAGTCGAACTTTGCTAAAAAGAAAGTGTGAGTTTGCTTTTTTCGCTTCGGCATGACCGAAGAGAAATGAGGTAAGCCGATGTCTTGGCCACCTCGCCACTATAAAAGCACGTATCGGGCCAATCACGCGCGATCCTGATGCTACCCTCATCACCTATCCATTCGTAAAAATCGTCGTTCCGGCAGGGCATAGGCATCTACACCAGCCGTCACTCATTTCCCCTAGCCATAGGTATCTACGCAAGTCTCAAAGTGCAGAAAAATCAACTCCTTCCCCCTTGCAGGGGGAAGGTTGGGATGGGGGTAGAAACCAGCCCTTTCAAGGTGTAAAAATAGCCTTTCATGATCAATCACTTAGAAATGCTGTTTTGCCGCCCCAACTTGGCAAAATCGCCATCTTCTACAGGGGCTATAGCGAAATCATAGGGTTGCGCTGGTCGCTTTTAGCCACTTGAGCTATCACCTTGAAAGGGCTGGGGTAGAAACTCGCCGAACCCAGAAGCGCCGCTGTATCATCAGCGTTCAACCCCCACCCTAACCCTCAATACTGTTGACTTAAGACATTTGCTCGTCGTTCCGGCAGGGATCGCCGGAATCCAGACGCTCGGGATGACTTGCGGAGTAACGTCCCTGTCGACTGGATACCGGCGATCCCTGCCGGTATGACGGCTTAATTCAACAATATTGACCCTAACCCTCCCCCTGCCAGGGGGAGGGGACTTGTGTCGATACCTATGCCCCCTAGCAGGGGGAAGGAGTTGATTTCCTTACACTTTCGGATTTGTGTAGATACCTTTGCCTGCCAAGCATGGGTGTCTACACAAGTTCCCTCCCTGGGCGAATGAATCCCCCTAGACTTCCCGCCTTGCCCCTCATGCGGGGCGATAGAGTCATTTTGCTAATCACGTCTTCTCAAAACGACAAGATGGCAGGCGCGTTGCCCCCCTTATCAAACAATGCTGTTGAAATCAGCTGTCATACCGGCAGGGAAGGGTTGCGACTCAAGCAAGCGTTTGCGATTGGGCGTGTCTCCGTCCGTCATCCTGAGCGTCTGGCCCTTCGGCGGTGCTCAGGATAGGATTCCGGCGATCCCTGCCGGAAAGACGAGCAAAAGCGCTAATGCCCTTATCAAGCTCCGCGCAACTTGGAGCCTGACAGTTGCTTGGAGGTTCTTTACGCCCTCTTTCGACAAGCCGCCAATAGACGGTCGCCCGCGGGCGACGCGCCATACCGACAGGGATGCTCATGAAAAGCGAATGGGCTCACCCGATGCGGTGAATAGCAGGATTTTAATGCAGGTTCTGATCATTCGAATGGCCCCAGCACGCCTTCCAGGCTACCAGCATCCAGCAGGCGGTCGGCCCATTCTTCACATTGATCGGTCGTGGCTTGCGACAGACGGGTTTCCGCCCAATCCGGCAAGGGACCGAATCGGCGGGTCAGTTGACGGCGCAGCACTCTAGCTTCACCCTGCTGCACCCCTCGTTGCATGCCTTGTTGAATGCCTTGCTGCATGCCTTGTTGAAGTCCTTGTTGTTTCCACTTTTCGGTCCATTCGACGACGCGTTCTGCCAGCATGTTATCGATCTCCTGTAAT
>JAQTSI010000137.1 GCA_028711365.1 Methylococcaceae bacterium | reverse complement strand
CTGATCGGTTTGGAACATCATCAGCGCAGCCGCCAGCGCTATTACCGCTGCGATCGCGGCGGCGGGAATGCCATGTCCCATGAGCTACGGGGCCTGCGAGGATGGTGCGCCTGCGCTTTCGCGGCGGCGGTGCTGGGTCTGGCTTTCGTCATCCCGCTGGGCCAGTTGCTGATCTGGAGCGCCGGCGTGGTGATCCACGACTGGGATCTGCGTTTCGTGGATTATGTCCTGCACACGCTGTTCATGGCCGGGGCCGGGGCCGCTCTGGTGGTGCTGGCGGCGTTGGCTCTGAGCCTGAGCCGACGCCGCTCCAATACCGCCTGGACCAACACCCTGGTGCGCCTGGCGACCTTGGGCTATGCCTTGCCGGGCACCGTGTTGGCGGTGGGTATCGTCATTCCGGTGGCGGGCGTGGACAATCTTCTCATCGAAGCGGGCTGGAAATTTCTGGGTCGGGAGATGGGCCCGCTGCTGGGCGGCGGGCTGTGCGTCGTACTTGTGGCCTATCTGATCCGCTTCCTGGCGGTGGGATTCGGCGCCGCCGACAGCGCCCTGCAGCGGGTGACGCCGAGCATGGAGGAAGCGGCGCGTTCCCTGGGGGTGTGCGGTTTCGAACTGCTGCTGCGGGTGCACTTTCCCCTGTTGCGGGGCGGATTGCTGACCGCATTTTTGCTGGCTTTCGTCGACATCATGAAGGAAATGCCGATCACCCTGCTGACGCGCCCCTTCGGGTGGGATACCCTGGCGGTGCGGATCTTCGAAATGACCTCGGAAGGCGAATGGCAGCGGGCCGCCCTGCCTTCCGTGGTGCTGGTGCTGGCCGGTTTGTTGCCCATCATCTTACTCAATCGGGCAGTGGAGAAACGTCATGCCTGATCGTCTCGAACTGGCGGGCGTCGGCATCGCTTATGGCGGGAAAAAAGTGGTCGAGGCGGTATCGTTCCGGCTCGATGCCGGACACATCGGCTGCCTGCTCGGGCCCAGCGGTTGCGGCAAGACCAGCTTGCTGCGCGCCATCGCCGGTTTCGAGCCGGTCGTCGGTGGCGACATCCTTATCGACGGTATCAAGGTCAGTTCCAGACAAGGTTCAGCGCCGCCGGAATCGCGCCAGGTAGGCGTGGTTTTCCAGGACTATGCCCTGTTTCCCCATCTCAACCTGGAGCAGAATGTGGCATTCGGCCTGCGCAAGCTGAGCCGCCAGGAAGCCGACCGGCGCGTGAGCGAGGCTCTGACCTTGGTTGGCCTGATCGAGGAGGGGAAACGGTATCCCCACCAGTTGTCGGGCGGCCAGCAGCAGCGGGTGGCATTGGCGCGGGCCATCGCGCCCAAACCCCGCCTGCTGTTGATCGACGAACCGTTTTCCAACCTGGATGCCGATTTGCGCGAACGCCTGGCGCTGGAGGTGCGGGATATTCTCAAGGAGGCGGAAATGACCGCGGTGCTGGTGACCCACGATCAAAACGAAGCCTTCGCCATGGCCGATGAAATCGGCGTCATGGCCGAGGGGCAATTATTGCAATGGGGGGATGCGCAGTCGCTCTATCTGCGGCCCGCCAACCGATTCGTCGCCAATTTCATCGGCCAGGGCTCGATCCTCGAAGCCCGCTTCGCACCCGGCTTAGGGCTGAATACGGCCCTAGGTCGCGTGGTCTTGGGCGACATCGCCCCGGGCGTGGGGCAGGCATTGGAAGTGCTGGTGCGACCCAACCAGGTCGATCTGATGGCGGCCGGGGATCGATCGGCCAATGCCGAAGTCGCCAGGAAAGCGTTCCGCGGGGTGGACATGCTCTATACCCTGCGCCTTCTGGAGAGCGGCGAGGAAGTCCTCGCCACCGCTCCCGCCGCCAGCCCCTACGCCGTGGGCGACAGGCTGCACGCCAGCCTGGGGTATCACCGCCCTATCATCCTGCATTCCTAGCCCTCCTCGCTCGAAAGTATGCCAGATCACTGATCGCAGCCGGGGCTTTGTCGCTATGAGTCCGGCGGAGTGGGAAAGCATAGGAAGTCGAAGGGAGACGGGTTACACCCGTCGACTCCTCCTGCCGTTCACGGAAATTTGAACGCCGCGTGAGGATTTCGTGATATTTCCCCTGGAAAATACCCCCATCCCAGTTCATTGGGACTTGGCTGAATTCCCATTCGGCTTTCTTTTATCCCTGTTCGAATTTTGAAGGAGTTTTCCATGTCTTTCCGTATCCCCGCGACAAAACGCTTCTTGGCCGCCATGATACTCATGAGTTCTGCACTGAGCGGCACGACGATGGCTATGAACAATATGACTCACGCCCATCGCCCGATGCCGACGGTCGAGTTGCCTCTGGTGAAAGGCTGGTTCGACGGCAAACCCGTGCTGTACCTCCAGACCGAGGCATCAGACGCCGATGTCGCCAAAGCCCAGGGCGTGAATTACGTGCCACGCTTGGCCAATGCCATCAGTTCGCAGCCCTCATCGGTCGATGACATCTATGTGGTGACCAATTTCACCCAAAGCAACATCATTGCGTCCGCTCCCATACCGACCGGACCCACCAATCAGAGCGCCGACTATTCCCCGTTATGGCAAGTGACCACCGTGACCTGGAAAACCCCTTCCATGGCGCATACGCTGATGTCGGAACAAGAGGTCATGGACGCCCAGGCAGCCGGCCTGGTGAGCCTCGAGCAGACCCAGATCGTCGTCAATTGCCCGGTGGTTTATAGTCCCGATGGCGGCAAGCTGCCAAACATCAAATTCAAAGGCATCAAGATAAAAGTCACGAAGAAGCCATGAGTCGGACATTTGCTTTGCGAATACCGGCATTGGACGTGGTCAGGAACTGATCCCTCCTGGAACATCTGCTACGCATGGGCAAACGATGGAACCGTTTGCCCATAGGCTCTCATCTAAGGTGACACTGTCATGATGTGCGCTGGCTATTCTTGTGGCGGCGTATCCCAATCAAGCCGAGAAGGCCGAGACTGAACAGAACCGTTGATGTCGGTTCCGGGAGACCCGCTGTACAGCCAGCCGAGACTCGATTCAAATAGCGGGATTCGGAAGGATCGAAGGGGTAGGCTTTATCGGTGAAGCTCGCCGTCGTCTGACACGCCTCATAATCGAACAAAGAGGTCGCATCGGTCACTCGCCAGGCATCGGCAAAGGAACCATAAAGCTCGCTGGGTGAAAGCGGCGGCAAGAGAGTGTCGATGCTTGGCTTGATGTCACCAAACCCGTCGTTGTCGCCGAGCAGCCCATCCATCGTGCCTTGTTTGTCGTGCGGCGACAGCGCGGCCGAGACATCAAGGAAGAAGCCGTTGTCGGTGACGTTGAGAATTTCGCCGGTATCCCAAAGCACCTGGTAATGTTGCGGTGAAAGCAGAATGATCGTGCCGCCATCGAGGGTATACACCGGCTTGTCCAGACTCAGCGATACCGGGTGGCCATCGATCCAGACCAAACTGCCTCCGCCGCGAGTATGGTCCACGTCGAAGGTGACGCGATGATCGCCAACCTTGGCGGCGGCTTCCGATATGAAGGTGGCCGTAGAACCTCCATAGGGCCGGGTGCGGACCTGGACTTGGAAAGCATTGTCGGCAGATTTCGATCGGGTCAGCACGAATTCGCCCACCGCCTGAAAATCGAAATGTTGCCCCGAGAAGGTTGTGAAATGCGGATCGCCTACGGCCGACCCGAGGTAGGAAATCACGATGTCGCCATTGCCGGCATGTATCCCGGCTTGCACAAACGGGTTAATGCCAGCATTGTATGAGCCGCCGCCGCCTCCACCGCCGCCCCCGTCTCTCACGCCACCACCCCCGCCGCCACCGCCTCCGCTCCAGCCACCTCCACCTCCGCCTCCACCACCAAAGCCGCCGCCTCCACCTCCGCCCCCGCCCCCGTAGCCGCCGTTGCCACCGACACCGACGCCGTAGCCTCCGTTGACGCCTTGGCCGATCCCGCCTCCACCTCCACCGAGATTTGAGTATGAACCGCCACCGCCTCCCCAACTGATGAAGCTGCCTACGCTATGGCCTACGCCGTAAAAACCGCCGCCGCCACCACCACCACCACCTTCAGGGCTACCCTGTCCGATAAAACCACCGCCACCGCCGCTACCGCCGGAGCCGCCCGTGTCGGGGCCAAAAAGCCAACCGCTTCTGCCGCCGCTCCCGGCGTTTTCGCCACCTCCGCCTCCGGTACCGCCGGCAGCGCTAACATTGCCAAACTCGGCAAAATTACCGTAAACGCTGCCTCCGCCTCCGCCTCCGCCACCGGAAATAAGCAGCGGGACGTTGCCAGGCCCGACCACAAAGCTGCCTCCACCGCCTCCACCGCCCCCTCCGTTCTCGCCCAAGTCTCCGCGCCAGCCAGAGCCTGATTGGCCTTGGCCTCCCACCGCGATTTGCAGCATTTCGCCGGCAATCAAGTTAAAATCGCCATCAATCCTGGCACCTAGTCCTTCCGACCCACTATACCCAAGACCGCCCGACGCACCGAAGGCGCTGATGTGGTAGCTGCCAGTGGTCGGCACTGTCCAACCGACTAGCCCTCCGGTATAAGTGAACTCAATGGTCCCGGCTCGCGCAACCTGAGCACAAGCGGCGAGCGCCAGCAGAGAGGCCATGGCGATTTTATGCATGTTCATTTCATCGTTCTCCTCGTCGTTATCTTCATTGCGATCCAACCAGGCAGGAAAACCCGTAACTTGGCTAGATTGAATGCTGAAGCAGTTCCTGTTTGCTGGCAACGTCACGGGGAATTGCGACGGCATTGGGCATGGTCTCAATCCTCTGGTCGTTGAGATTCGTGGCAAAAAACACATGCACGGCTGAAGTTTATAGTATTCCGGAATATGAAATGCAACCGCTGTCTTGTGAAAACCGCTATTTGGTGTGTGATTTGATAATATTATCCAATATACCTGGGTGCAAAAAGCTCGACCACCGGTTGCCACCTGGCGACCCCCGCTCGTGGTCTGGGATGCAATCTCGCCGAGTTTCATTCGATATCTCATCCGGCGAGTAGGAATAAAGCGAATTAGAAACTCACCGATCCCTGTAACCAGAATTTCTGGGTATCGGTTTTCTTCAATATATCGTGGCCGTAACCTTCGGCGACGAAATCGGCAAACTTGACCATCAAGGCATAGTGCTTGCCGAATTTCTTCTCCGCCAATAGATCGACCTCGTGGCCGAAATCCTGATTACCGTTATGGTCGGTGAAATCATGGTACATGGCGATGAAATCGACGCCCATCCAGCTATATTTGAGTGTCCCGTACAGGTCGCGGATGCCGGTCTTGGGCGTGGCCAGGAACTGATCCGCCCAGCCCTGGAATGCGTGCAAGGTTGCCAACGGCGTGGTGAAGCCGACGCCGTTGTCTGCCCCCAGTTCCTCATAGGCGCCTTTCAGAGTGAGCCCGTATATATCCAGGCCGCCCTCCACCAGCCAGTAATCCGCCTGGTAATGTTTGGGGTTGCGCCGATAATTGGCCTGGTAGGCGTATTCGGCGGTGTACAAGCCCTTGATTCCGTCCATGATCGGCGCAGCGCCGTCGAAGCGCACGCCGTAGGTTTGGGTCGAATTGGCGAACTGGTTGCTGTCGCTGGCCCGCTGATAATCCAGCCAATAGCCATAGCTGATCAGCTTGCCATAACCGGTATCGAAATTGACGTTGAGTATCGGCGAGGACATATCGACCTGGCGGGCATAGATATTCTGCACCCCGAAGATATAGGCCAAGGTCAGTTGGGTGCGCGGAATCCACCCGCTGCTCAGCGTCACCGAATCGAATACCTGCTGGTTCTGCCGCCAACCCACGTCGCCGATGAAACGGTGGTTGTCGAGCACGAATTTCTGCCTCCCGCCTTTGAGGGTCGTGGCGGGCAAGCCCGTGAAGCTGACCCAACCCTGGTTCAATACGTCGGCCACCGGGTCGGCGACGATGGGAAATCGGGTCTTGAGATTGCCGAGCCGGTTGGGGACGCCATCGTTGTATTCGTCGGCCCCGGCCAGGTGATTGCCCGAATATTCGCCGAAAATCCTGAACCCCAAGAATTCCGGGCTCAGATAACCGATGCGGGTGCGAAGGGTGGATGCATTGGCCTCCTCGGGGGTGAGCCGGGTCTTCTGTTCGACATTCTCGAAGCGCCAGCGGGCATCGAAACTGATCTTGCCGTAGCGGCCTTCGCCCAAATTGAGGGCATTTTCGACGGTCTCGTCGAAGCCCGCTTCGGCAGCCGCGCCGAAAGCCACACTCAAGGAGAGCAGGGCGGATGGGAGACGGCTTGAGTTTTGCGTTTGTGGCATGTTCATTCCTCCAGAGCTATCAATAATCTGGCCACATCCGCCAGCTTGGCGTTGCGGCTCATGGCGGTCTTGCGCAGGAACTGGTAGGCCGAATCCTCGCTCATGTGCTTTTTGGCCATGAGCAGGCCCTTGGCCTTGTCGATGATCTTGCGGTCGGCGAGCTGGGTCTTGGTTTCTTCCAGTTGATTTTTCAGCGTCTGGAATTCGCGAAAACGCGCCACGGCGACTTCCACGATGGGCATGACCCGTTCGCGGCTGAGGCCGTCGACCACATAAGCGCTGACGCCGGCCTGCACCGCCTGGCGGATGTAATCGGGATCGCGCTGATCGGAAAACAGAATGATGGGTTTGGGCTGATCGCGGCCGATTTCCCGCATCTGCTCCAGCACGTCCCGTCCGGGCGCCTCCATGTCGATGACGATGACATCCGGCTGATGCTTGGCCACTTCTGCGGCGAGATTGCCGTCATCGCGCAGACGGGCGATGACGCGGTATCCCGCCTCGGCCAGCGCCTGTTCCAGCAATTCGCCCCGTTCCGGGTCGCGGTCCACCAGCATGACCTTCAGGCTCATGCGGACCTCTTGCGAGCGGAATTCTCGGCCAGCATCGTTTTCAACTCCGGGATGCAGGAGCCGCAATTGGTTCCTGCCCTAAGAGCCGCACCGATCTGTTCGACCGTGACGCAGGTCTGCCTGCGGATGGCGCGATCGATGGTGTTGTAACCCACGTTGAAACAGGCGCAGACGATGCGGCCCTGGGTCTGTTCGGAAGAGAGCGGCTTACCGGCCAACAGCCCCTGGCGCGAGCGCGGATTCAACGCCGGCTCGGCGAACAGTCCGGCCAGCCAGTCCCGAGCCGGCAATTCGGGGTTGGCACTGACGAACAGGCAGGCCGTCAATCGACCTTCGCCCAGTTGCACGCAGCGATAACGCCCCTGGGACGGGTCGGCATATTCCAGCCATTCCTCGCTTTCTGTCGGCAACAGTGCATGAGCCCAATCCCGCCAATTCGCCGGAACGGTTTCCCCCGCCAACTCGTACAGCCAATAGTCTTCTCCGCGCACCTGGACTTGCCATTGGGCGTCTTCGATCCGTCTTGGCTGGCGGGAAATCAGGAAGCCATGCCAGGCCGGACGGTAAGCCGAGATTCGAATCGGCGTGTGCTTGGATTCGGGCTCGCCGGAAAGCGGATCGGCGACCGGGTTCACCAGGGCGTTGACCAGCGCCTGGCTGGCGTAGGAGTCGCTCCAGTGCATGGGCATGAACACCGTGCCGGTTTGCTGGTCCTGGCTGATTTGCGCCCGCGCCAGCGCCTCGCCCCAACGGCTTTGCAGCCGCACCAATTCGCCGGCCCGGATTCCGTGACGGGCGGCGTCGGTAGGATGGAGTTCCGCATAGGGTTCGGGCAGATGCCGGTTGAGGCGCGGGCTGCGAGCGGTGCGAGTCATGGTGTGCCATTGGTCGCGGATGCGTCCGGTGTTGAGCGCCAGCGGATAATCGGCGTCGACCGAGTTGACCGGCGTCCTGAGGCTCAAGGCGATCATGCGTGCTTTGCCATCGGCATGAAGGAAACAGCCCTCGCCGAACAAACGCTTGGTGCCATCCGGTTGCCGCGCCGTCGCCGGCCACTGGAACGGCCGAATTTCGTCGTAAGCTTGTAGGTCCACTTCGGCCAGAGCGCCGATATCGAACAGACGCCGACCCTCGTTGGCGAACGCGGACAACCGGGCGTGTTCGCGGAAAATCTCGTGGACGCCACCATAGCCGAAGGCTTCCCCGTAACCCATGCGTCTTGCCACTTCGGTGATGATCCACCAGTCCGCTCGCGCCTCGCCGGGGATGGGCAGGAACGATCGCTGGCGCGATATGCGCCGTTCCGAATTGGTGACCGTACCCTCCTTCTCGCCCCAGGCCAAAGCCGGAAGGCGCAGGTGGGCATAGGGTTTGAGATCGGTGGAATCCTCGCAGTCCGAAACCGCGACGAATTCGCAGCGTGCCAGGGCACCGCGGACGGCGTTCACATCCGGCAGGCTCACCACCGGGTTGGTAGCCATGATCCACAAGGCCTTGATGCGGCCTTCCGCTACCGCCTGGAACAGCTCCACGGCTTTCAGGCCGGGCCGACGGGCCAGATGGGGTGCCTTCCAGAATTCGCTGAGTATTTGCCAATGGTCGGGATGGTCGAAATCCAGATGGGCGGCGAGCTGATTGGCAAGACCGCCCACCTCGCGTCCGCCCATGGCGTTGGGCTGGCCGGTGAGGGAGAAGGGCCCCATGCCGGGTCTGCCGATGCGACCGGTGGCAAGATGGACATTGATGATGGCATTGACCTTGTCGGTTCCCGAAGAGGATTGGTTCACCCCCTGGGACCAGGCAGTGACGGTTTTTTCGGTGCGCGTGAACAACTGGAAAAACCGGACCACTTCCGTCTCGTCCAGTCCGCAGGCCGATGCAACCTCCGGGATGGAAGCGGACGCGGCGACGGCCAAGGCGTCGGCGAAACCGGCGACATGCTTTTCAAGGAACGCGAAATCCAGCCCGTCGTGACGGCGCAGATAATTCAGCAGGCCGTTGAACAGAGCCACATCGGAACCCGGCTTCAGCTTCAAGTGCAGATCGGCCGACTCGCAGGCCGCGGTGCGGCGCGGATCGATGACGACGAGTTTCAGATTGGCGTTGCGTTCCCTGGCTCCGGCGATACGCCGGTACAGGACGGGGTGGCACCAGGCGGTATTGGAGCCCACCAGCACGATCAAATCGGCCAGCTCCAAATCCTCGTAACAACCCGGCACGATATCCGCGCCGAAAGCCCGCTTGTGCCCGGCCACGGTGGAAGACATGCACAAGCGCGAATTGGTGTCGATATTGCCCGAGCCGATGAAGCCCTTCATCAGCTTGTTGGCGACGTAGTAATCCTCGGTGAGCAACTGTCCCGAGACATAGAAAGCCACCGAATCCGGCCCATGTTCGGCGATGGTTCGGCGAAACCGTCCGGCGAGTTCGTCCAGGGCCTGGTCCCAGCCGACCCGAACCCCGCCGATTTCCGGGTACAGCAAGCGGCCATCCAGCCCTAGGGTGTCGCCCAAGGCCGAACCCTTGGAGCAAAGCCGACCGAAATTGGCGGGATGCTCGGGATCGCCGCGTACCTGCAAGGCGGCTTCAGATCCGCGCTCGATCAGCACCCCGCAGCCGACGCCGCAATAGGGGCAGGTGGTTTTGGTGGTCAAGCTAGACATGGAATGCCCCTAATAGTCCTAAGTCTATTGATAATCCGCGATATAAAGTTGACAATAGTAGATCGTAAGATTAACAACATCAGGCCAGATTCATGGTTGGCGTACGCAAACGTGGCGAAGAAATTCGTCAATTCATCCTCGACCATGTCGAAAAATACCCGCTGGATCTCGCCAAAACCGTGAGCGAGGCGTTTGGCATTTCCCGCCAGGCAGTCAATCGACATATCCATCAATTGGCCGATCAAAACCTTATCCAAATGGATGGCTCGCCGCGCAACCCTCGTTATAGTCTTAAATCCGAGGAGCTTTGGTTGCATAGCTACCCTCTCGACGGCAAGCTGGAGGAAGACCGGGTTTGGCGTGCCGACATCGCGCCCTTGCTGGGTGAATTGCCTAGGAATGTCATCGATATTTTGCATTACGGTTTCACCGAAATATTGAATAATGCCATTGATCATTCTGGTGGAGCTTCGGTCTCGATCTCCCTGGTCCGAACGGCAACGACGTTTGAAATTGCCATCCTCGACGACGGTGAAGGCATCTTCAAGAAAATCAAAACTGCCTTGAATCTCTTCGACGAAAGGGAATCAGTGCTTGAATTGGCTAAAGGCAAACTGACTACCGATCCTTCCCGCCATAGCGGAGAGGGCATTTTTTTCACTTCCCGCATTTTTGATAGATTTTCGATATTGTCCGGCGAGGCATCGTTTTCCCATCAATTTGGCGGCGATAAAGATTGGATATGGGAACGGAAGGAACAACGGCCAGGCACTTCCGTATTCATGGAACTCAAGCGCCATGCCGAGCAAACCCTTAAATCCGTTTTCGACCAATTTACCTCGGGCGAGGATTTCGCTTTCTCCAAAACCGTGGTTCCTGTTTCACTCGCCCAATATGGCGATGAGGCTCTGATGTCGCGTTCCCAAGCCAAGCGAGTATTGACCCGCATCGAAAAGTTCAAGATCGTGATATTCGATTTCTCGGACGTTGAAACCATAGGCCAAGCCTTCGCCGATGAAATCTTCCGGGTATTCGCGCAATGCCATCCAGACATCGAGTTAATGCCCAGTAACGCCAACCCCGACGTACAAGCCATGATTTCCCGCGCCCTCGCCACCCGATGAACCTGCGGTGTCGCCCTGTGCCGCCAGGTAAACCTCGCCCCGTTCGACCTTCACCGAGAACCGCCGAGCACAGCCTTTATCCGGGGCCACGGCCTCGCCGGATTCCAGCTCGATCGCCCAGTTGTGCAAGGGACAGGCGACGCGGCGTCCGTACACGATGCCCTGGGAAAGCGGCCCGCCTCGGTGCGGGCAGCGATCGCGCAGGGCGAACACCTCGTTCGCCTGGGTGCGAAAAACGGCGATGTTGCCGAAAGCGGTTTCCAGCACTCGCGCTCCCTGGAGGGGAATGTCTTCCAGTTTTCCGATATGCAGCCAATCGTTCATGTCTGTTTACCTTGTCATTCTCGTTGTAACCCCCTACCCCCCTTATCAGGGGGCTATAGGCTCTCTCCCCCGACAAGGCTTAGCTATCTACACAAGTCTGAAAGTACAAGGAAATCAACTCCTTCCCCCTTGCAGGGGGAAGGGTGGGATGGGGGTAGAAGCTTGCCGAAACCCAGAAGCGCCAGCGCATGTTCGGCGTTCAACCCCCTCCCTAGCCCTCAATATTGTTGAATTAAGCCGTCATACCGGCAGGGATCGCCGGTATCCAGTCGACAGGGACGTTACTCCGCCAGTCATCCCGAGCGTCTGGGTTCCGGCGTTCCCTGCCGGAACGATGAGCCAATGTCTTAAGTCAACAGTATTGCTCCCTAGCCCTCTCCCTGCCAGGGGGAGGGGACTTGTGTAGATCCCCTTGCCTGGCAAGGGGTGAATGGGGAAGGCTTATCCCCGCAGTCGCATCGGCTCGAACTGCTCCCGTTCCAGGCCTTGCGCCCGCTGGGCCCAGGGATCGACCTGGGCGGTCTCCTGCGAAGCCAGGAATCGCCGGCACAAAGCTTCGCGGCCTTGCGGGTCCTCGACCAGGCGCTGTTTCACGTAACCCAAGCCCACCCGTTCGATCCAGTGGGCGGTGCGCTCCAGATAATGGCCTTCCTCGCGGTAGAGCTGCATGAAAGCCCCGGTATATTCGAGAACTTCCGCCTCGCTCTCCACCTTGCACAAAAAATCGGTGACCCGCACTTTGATGCCGCCGTTGCCGCCCACGTGCAATTCATAGCCGGAATCCACGCAGACCACGCCGAGATCCTTGATGCTGGCCTCGGCGCAATTACGCGGACAGCCGGAGACGGCGACCTTGAACTTGGCCGGCGTCCAGGATCCCCAAGTCATTTTCTCCATCCGGATGCCGAGCCCGGTCGAATCCTGCGTGCCGAAGCGGCACCATTCCTTGCCGACGCAGGTCTTCACCGTGCGCAGCGACTTCCCGTAAGCATGGCCCGACACGAAACCGGCCTGGTTCAAATCGGCCCAGATCTTCGGCAGGTCTTCCTTCTTCACGCCCAATAGGTCGATGCGCTGGCCGCCGGTGATCTTCACCGTGGGCACCCGGTATTTTTCCGCGGCATCGGCGATGGCGCGCAATTCTTGCGGATTGGTGACGCCTCCCCAGATGCGCGGCACCACCGAATAAGTGCCGTCTTTCTGGATGTTGGCGTGGGCCCGCTCATTGATGTAACGCGCCTGGGAGTCGTCCCGGTATTCCCCTGGCCAGGTGCAAAGCAGATAGTAATTCAGCGCCGGCCGGCAGGATGGGCAACCGTCCGGGCTCTTCCACTCCAAAGCCTGCATCAGTTGGGGGAGGGTCTTCAGTTGCAGCGAGACGATGCTGGCGCGAACTTCCTCATGGGTGAACGGGGTGCAGCCGCACAGGGCTTTCTTGGAAGGGGCGGTGGAATAATCGCCCCCCAAGGTGCTGGCGAGGATCTGCTCCACCAGTCCGGTGCAGGAGCCGCAGGAGGAAGAGGCCTTGGTGTGGGCGCGCACCTCCTCCAGGGTAAAGAGCTTTTTATCGATGATGGCTTTGACCACATCGCCCTTGCAGACCCCATTGCAACCACACACTTCGGCGCTGTCCGGCAGCTTGGCGGCTTTGTTCTCGGCGCCATGGCCGACTTCGCCGAGCTGCGACTGGCCGAA
>JAQTSI010000420.1 GCA_028711365.1 Methylococcaceae bacterium | reverse complement strand
GTCCCGATGGCGGCGGGTTCCGGTACGACTTGATCCAGACCGGGCTTGTCGAATATCCCGGCGTTTTTGCTTCGAGCATCCTATGGGGCGAGCAAGTCGAAGGCGAGGCCCGTGATTTGCTGGGGCAGGCGGCGCTTTCCTCCGACCCGGAGGATCGTAATGCGACCGATGAAGCGGTCGACTGGCTGGGAGACATACTTCGCCATGGACCAGTGCCGGTAAGCGAGATCCAGGCCGAGGCGCAACAAGCTGGCATCTCCGAAAAGCCATTACGAACTGCTCGTTCGAAACTCGGCATCAAACCCCAAAAAGCCGGGTTCGCGAAGGGGTGGGTTTGGGGGCTTCCGATCATCGAAGATGCCCTCAACGCCGAAGATGCCCTCGAAATCGATACAAAATACCAGGGCATCTTCGACGGGCTAGGGCATCTTCGGCAGCTTGAAGCTCAAAACCCCGGCGTTATTTTGGCCGATACGGAGGAATTCTAATGGATACCACCACCCTCTTGAACCAGCTTTCCAAACAAGGTCTGACCGTGGCGAGCATCGACGGCGAGAAGTTGGCCGTTACCCCAGCATCAAGACTCACCGACCGGACGAGGGCGATCATCCGCCAGCACAAGCCGGAAATTCTGGCGGCGCTGACCAGCAAGGCCAAACAAACCGAGCCGACTTTCTGGCGCTTCAAAGCCACCCGTTCGGACGGTTCAACGGCGGGTTTCAGCTTCGCATCCGGGGCAACCCTGGCCGAGGCCCGAGAACACGCGTCGAAGTATTGGCCGGGGAGCACTGTTGCCTGCATGGAGCAGTACCCCGACCCGCACCACCTGGACGAGCAGGTAGACGTGGAAGCATTGGCGAAGGAAATCGCCCGCGAAAACGGCGTTACCGCCGAGCAAGTTCTTTCGATGTTGGATGCAGACGACCGTCGCGACATTGAGAACGGCGACGTGGGCATGGCTGATGCTTGGCGCAATTTCATCGGTTTATCGGTTCGTCGTGGATGGATGCGAGGGTAAGGCCGATGAAAACCGTGACCATCCGAGTGCCCTATGGCAAGGGGATCAGGACCGAGGGATATATGGAATGCTGCACCATGGCGGCGCATCCATTCACGCATTACGAAAAATGCCTGTGGTTCCCGAAAACGTTTTTCAGGTGTGAAAGCCTGATTGGCGCGAAACAGGATGTGGCGCGTTATGCCCGCATCATCCGGTTTATGGACGCGACCGGGCTTATTCCCAGCAAGGCATGGCCGTTTAGGCGTCCATACGATGGGTTTACTATGCCAGACGCACCCCCTGGGATGGATCATTCCCTAAGCTGGCGGCCTGGGCGTTACCTGAAGAAAGAACTGATGGTCACGACCGAGCCTTACCACATCAACCGTGCGGAGCTGGAAGCATGGTGCGCTGCGCATGGCTGGCGCATGGCTGTGTTCCCTGACATCGGCATGTGGTATCCGCCCAACACAAGCCTGGTGCTCCTGACCCGAGCCGATAACCCTCACTTCGACGGGGTTGTGCAGTCCATTGATGAAAGGTTCGATGGCGCTGTGGCGGCCTGTTAGAGCACATACAAGACAAGGAAACGGTGGGGCAGTACAGAGATACGTCGGCAGCCGGCAAACCCCGCCACAAGGAGGAAAACGCGGGCTTCAATGACGATCTGGGGTTTCAAAACCCTTGTTAAAACAACATCGGGAACAACGAAATGGCATTTCAAAAAGGCATATCCGGCAACTCCAAAGGCCGCCCGCCCGGGGCCACTTTGGCGAGCCGGTTGCGTAAAACGATGGCGACTGAACTGGACGACATAATCGGCGCGATGATTCAGAAAGCGCGGGAGGGCGACACTGCGGCGGCATCCCTGCTGCTGAACAGAGTCATCCCCGCGCTCAGGCCGGTCCAGGAGCCCGTAGTAATCGACCTGGGCGAAGGTTCGTTGAGCGATAAAGCCGGTGCAATTTTGAATGCTATATCCGCCGGCAGGATGGCGCCGATAGACGGAAAGGAATTGCTTAGTGCTTTGGGCGCGGTAGCCAAAATCATCGAAATCGACGGGTTGATAAAACGAGTTGAATTACTTGAAAGGGCTCAAAAATGAACATTGAAAACAGAATTGGCAAACTGGAGCAACAACGCAAGTCGAAATACGATTCGCTAACCGATGAAGAGATTGCCGAAAAATTGGCAAGTCTGAAGCGAATCGCGCGGGAAGTCCTGACGCCGAAAGAGCACTCCGAAATGACGGCCTGGATCGAGCATCAATGCGCAGCTAGGAAGTAACGTTTCAACTGCGTTTCATTTTCCTCAATCGTCCGCCCATTCGAGGCGGATTTTTGTTGGCGGACGGGCGATACGAGCGACGGATTTTTGTTGGCGAACTTGGTGATGCAGTAGCACCAAAAAGCAGTTTGGGGTTCCAGGGTTTTTCACAGTGTGACCCCGGTGTGACCCCAAGAAAAAAGCCTTGCAGTGTAAATGCTGTAAGGTTTTGATTTTATGGAGCCGGTGATAAGAATCGAACTTACGACCCGCACATTACGAATGTGTAAGCTCATGGTTTTTCCTACTTTTTCGCACATTGACAAAGCTTAACTATCCTTTACAAAACAGTGGTTTCTATCTATTCTTTACTTAACGGGGACATGTGAAATTTAACGCAGTTTTACCCATTTCATGTCCCCGGAATGTCCCCGAATTCCATGTCTCCAGCATGTTTAGGGCATGTCCCCGAGTTTTTTCATGTCCCCGGAGAGAGATCATGGACAACAAATTCAATTTCACCAAGGCGAGCATCAACGCTGTGCCGACCCCTGAGCCAGGAAAACGTGCTGAATATTGGGATGCCAAGACGCCTGGCTTGCTCGTGAGAGTAACGTCTACGGGATCACGATCATTTTACATCAAGCGCTGGGCGAGCAATGGAACCGAGCGCGTCCTGATCGGCAAATATCCCGCCGTGACCATCGAGCAAGCCCGCAAGAAGGCCGCCGAGGTCAACGCCGTCATTGCCAAGGGCGAAAGCCCAGCCGAAAAGAAACGCACCGACCGGGCGGAAATGACTTTCGCCAAGTTTTGGGAGGAATACCAGGCGAAGTATTCGCTCATCCGCAAGAAACCCCGCACCATCGAAGAAG
>JAQTSI010000419.1 GCA_028711365.1 Methylococcaceae bacterium | reverse complement strand
GTCCGGGTCGACGGCGAGTCTGTCGGCGACGGCGGTTCCCAGGGTGATGAGCTCGTCCACACTCATCTTTGCAAAGTTGAGCGCGATATGCGCCCGGTTTGCCGTTTGTTTCATGGCGGTTCCCGATTTGGAATTGAGTATTGGATCTGCCGAAGCAGGCACATTATTCGCAATTGATCTGTTTCGAGCCTCAAGGCATGAACCTTGTTTCCGCGAGGGCTTGTTTCGATGGGTTTTACGCTCTGGCTGTTCAATAAAATCAAAGACAAGCCTACACCTTTACGTGTAAACTTGGATTGACATATTTCGCTTTATATGCTTACGGAGAATGGATAGGGTTGCGACTCAAGCAACCGTTTGCGATTGGGCGTTACTCCGCCAGTCATCCCGAGCGTCTGGGTTCCGGCGTTCCCTGCCGGAGCGACGGGTCTGGACCTAAAGTCAACAGCATTGAGGGCTAGGGTGGGGGTTGAACGCTGATGATACAGCGGCACTTCTGGATACGGCGAATCTCTACCCCCATCCCAGCCTTCCCCCTGCAAGGGGGGAAGAAGTTGATTTCCTTACACTTTCAGACTTGCGTAGACATCCATGTCCTCTGGCAGGAGAATAGTTCTTAAGTCAACTTCTCTATAAATTAAGGCAGAGAAGCGTCAAGCGTACATTTTCACCGATCTTCATTCCTATCGGTTCTCTGAGGCTGCACGAGAGCAAGTTCCTGCACGCACAATAATCCCGAATCACGCGGAGACGCAGAGATGTGAGCCATTCCTACGCGAGTGGCAGCCGCTCCTGCGCACATACCAGTCACTCCTGCGCACGTACCAGTCATTCCTACGTGCGTAGCAGTCACTCCTACGTGCGTGCCGGCCATTTCTGCGCGCATACCAGTCGGGAAAGGATGATCGGGAGTGGATTGCGGACCTGAAACTTCAGCCTCGATGAGAGGCGGTGGGCTGGGCGATGTCGAGTTCCTCGAGAAACTCGAGCGCCCAGCTTTCGACGCGCGGGAGGCAACCCTCCAGCGAGATCTGCAATTCCTCGATGGCGAAGAACTCGGGCTCATGAAGGTAAGGATTCGCCATACTTCCCACATCGGCGGCGTCGTGACTGAGATCGACGATCCTGCCGCCGATGGCATTATACTGGTGCTCGTAATGGCCGCGGATCGATCCGCCAAAGATCCGGTTCATGAACAGGCTTCCGTATTTGCATGAGCCGGAAAGATCAGCCGGAGCTTGCAGATGACGCTCGAGCGCATACGCACACCATTTGCGGAACACGAAGAGCTTGGCTTGCGCGAAGCGTTCGTAGGAATAAGGGAGGACTCCCTCCCGGGATAGGGTCCAATCCATCGATGAAAGCCTCTGCATGGTGAGGTGAATCCCCTCCGGCATTGCCGGTGGAGGGATGTTGAATCGCAGCCTAACACGAGCGCGAGGATACGACCGCTGGCGCGGTTATCAGTGCCATTGCAAGCGTCAGACGATATCTCGTCGCTTGCCAGGGCCTGTTTAGTCTTGTATTGAGAGGTACCCGGATGATCAGTCAGTTTCTCTCCCGCAAGTTACAAAATCTTCGTTGTTGGTGGAAAGCGCCAACTACGTGCAGAGACCGACTCCTGGGGGCGATCATCGGGGGCATGGGTTGTTTCTGGATCGGTGTGCTGGGCAGACTCCTGCTGGGCTCCATGCCGGTCCCGCTGTCCACCGTCGCCTGGTGGGCCTTCGGATCGGCTGTATCGGGAATGGTGCTAGGATTCCTCTTTCCCAAAACTGTTTCGGTGGTTTGTTTTCCATTTGCAACTTTTGGCGGTGGCATTGGCAGCTAAAGACATGGCCGAGAACCGGTTTAGATTGGCGATCCGCTACCTTGGACCGCTGGTCAAATCGCTTCCGGCAAATTTGTCTGTACGCCGGCGAGTGGTTATATTGGCTCAGGGACATTGGACTCCATTCCCGGGGCTTTCTCCCCCTGTTCCATGGCAATCCAAGAACCTTTCGAAACATGCAGGAGGATGAATGAATCGTCATGTGAGAGCACTCATCCATGCGGGATTGTTGGCTTTTCTTTGCGCTGAACCGGCACGGGCGGAGCGGGAACGCGGGCCGGGGAAGATCCTTGAACTGAGCCGGGCGGTAAACTTCGACCGCGTCAAGTTCCATCAAAGAATGCTCCAACAAATCGCCCGCCAAAACAAGAACAATCGGGCCGCCGGAACCAAAGGCTACGAGCAATCTTCAAAATACGTCAGCTTCTGGCTTCGGATGGCCGGCTATCCTGTGCAGATCCAGAAGTTTAAATTCCCTTTCTATCAGGAATTGTCTGCCCCGCTGCTTCGGCGCATCTTCCCGCAAGCTGAGCCTTACCCGGCCAGCGACCCGCGAGGATTCTACACCCTGGTTTTTTCGGCTAGCGGCGATGTCGAAGGGGCCGTCGTGCCGGTGGACGTGGTGATGCCGCCGGGCGAAACCGCCAATACCAGCAATAGCGGATGTGAGGCCGAAGACTTTGCTTTTTTCCCCGCCGGCGCCATCGCATTGATCCAGCGGGGTACCTGCTCGTATGACGATAAGGCGAAAAATGCCCAGGCCGCCGGCGCTTCGGCGGTGATCTTCTATAACGAAGGCCAAGTGGATAGAACCGATGCCACCCCAGCATCGTTCGGTTTGCTCAGACCTGCCATCCCGGCGGTATTTGCAAGCTATGCCATCGGTCAGGAGCTTTACGAACTGGCGCGCCAGCAGGAGATCCGGGTGCGCCTCAAGACCCGTACACTCATTGAAACACGCACGACTCATAATATCCTGGCCGCCACGAGGGCGGGGGCCCACTCGAGGAAGGTGATAGTAGGCGCTCACCTTGATTCCGTCATCGATGGACCCGGCATCAATGACAACGGCAGCGGAGCGGCGGCCATCCTGGAAGTGGCCACCAAGCTGGCGGGATGGGGCATGCGGCCCAAATACCAGCTGGTTTTTGCTTTCTGGGGCGCAGAAGAACTGGGAACGCTAGGATCGATCTACTACTTGAGCCAACTGCCCAAGGAAGCATTGGCCGGTATCTCACTCTACCTGAATTTCGACATGATCGGCTCACCCAATGGGGTACGGTTCGTGTACGACGGAGATGGCTCCGACC
>JAQTSI010000418.1 GCA_028711365.1 Methylococcaceae bacterium | reverse complement strand
CGATGGATCGTCGGAACAGAAGGTTGTCAGGGTGCACAAAAATCATAATGCAATGTGCCATTCATGTAATGGCCTAAAATTGTCGCCCGATAGGAGCATCATAATGATTAAATCTTTAGCGAACTTATCGCGACACCATGCGCCACTCGCAGTTTTTCGAACGACTATATATGAGAATAAAAATCACTATCCTTGGGCTTTTTTGCTGGGCTGCATGTGCCGTCAGCTACGCCAAAGAGCCGCTGGGCCTCACGCTTGGCCCCGGCGGCACGGTTTTAAAAGAGGGCCAACCCTATCGGGGTGTCGGGTTGAACTATTTGGACTGTTTCACGCGCACTCTGCGAAAGAACACCGACACCTCCTACGAGGAGGGCTTTCGCGTGCTCGCCGAACACCATATTCCTTTCGTGCGCTGTGCATTCACTCCTCTTTCCGTCAAGGAAATGCAGCTGTATCAAGAGAACCGCGAAGCTTACTTCAAGCTCATGGACTGGGTCGTGCAGTGCGCGGAAAGGAGCGGTGTCGGCTTGATTCCCTCGATTTTTTTCGCCGCCAAGACGATGGTGCCTCGGTTGGTGAAGGAACACGCAGATCAATGGGGCAACCCGGGTAGCCAGACCATGGCCTTTATGCGGCAATACACTCATGAAGTGGTCAGTCGTTACCGCAATTCACCGGCCATCTGGGCTTGGGAGTTTTGCAATGAATACAATTCCTACGCCGATCTGCCCTATGCCGCGACTTATCTCCCCAAGGTGAAAGATTCCGGCGCGACCGAGCCCAAATTTCCTACCCCGCGCGATTATCCCACGCATGACATCATGATCGTGGCGTTTCGGGAATTTGCGAGGGCGGTTCGCCGCGATGATCCGAACCGGCTAATTGAAAGTGGGGCTGATTTTCCAAGAAAAAGCGCCTGGCATTTTTATAAAGAGCATAACTCAACCATCGACACCCCAGCGCAGTTCGAGGTCATGCTAAGTTTGAATGCCATCGATCCGATGGATCTCATCAGTGTCCACTGCTACAACGACACTCCGACAAAGCTACAGCGAAAGGACAATTGGGAACGTCTTGATGCCGCTGTCGCCGCGGCGCGAAACTTAGGCAAGCCGCTTTTTGTCGGTGAATTTCAATACCCGAGTGAATACGGCCCCGACTCTCCTCAGGCGCGCAGGGCCATGGATGAGTTTCTGGCCAAGCTGGATCGACTGCAGGTTCCTTTGGCTGCGGTCTGGGTGTTTGATTTTGCGAATCAGGAAAAGGACCGAAATATCACCGCTACGAATCAGCGGGCCTGGGAACTCCCGCTCATTCGTGCGCACAATGAGAAACTTGCCCGCTCATCCAATCGGTAAGCTGGTCTGGATGCATCTGCCTCGAGCGGGCAGCAATAGTGTTAGCCGAACGCGCCGACCCAAGTTCACTTCGTAGCTGTAGAGTTCCTTCTGCCCCTCGTGTATACTCATCATATTGCTCAAGGCAGGCGCATCCCACCACTCGCCGTGCAATCACTGCGATGATTTGGGCAACAGCCCCCATACCGAACTTTATCCGCGCGGGCGCCACTTCTAGGCGCGAGTCCGCGTTCATGTGGCATGATGGACGGCGGTGAGGTCGCCATACGTCAGGGACGCTGCGCAGCGCATCTTCCCCACCCTGCTTGGTGGTCGACGGCAATGACAGACAAAGACTTTCCCGGGCGACACCGGCTTTTAACTCCATTCGGGAAATTGGGTGGTATTTAAATCCAACGTGGCAATCGCGGCCATGTCGGAATCTTCCAGGCTGAAATCAAAGATGTTCACGTTTTCCGCGATATGCGTTTTCTGGGAGGATCTGGGGATGGCAACAATGCCTCTTTGGTAATGCCATCTCAAGCACACCTGCGCCACCGTCTTGTTGTATTTCTTGCCGATGGTGGCCAGGGTGGCGTTGGTGAAAAGCCTATGCCGGCCTTCCGCAAAAGGCGCCCAGGCTTCCATTTGCACGCCCTGCTGCTTCAAGTATTCCAGTGCCTTGCCTTCCTGGAAAAACGCATGGGTTTCGATTTGATTGACCGCGGGTTTCACATCGTTGTTCGCAATCAGGTCCGCCAGTCGCGCGGGTTCAAAATTGCTCACGCCGATGGCCTTGATTCTGCCCTGGTGATAGAGTTCCTCCATGGCCTTCCAGGAGCCTTTCACATCGCCAGCCGGCCGGTGAATCAGGTAGAGATCCAAATAATCCGTCCCCAGCTTTTCGAGGGAAGTTTGAAAGCCTTTCTTTGCCTGTTCATACCCCATGTCGGTCTTCCACAGTTTTGAGGTGATAAAGATTTCTTCACGTTTGATGCCACTCTGCTTGATCCCGGCACCGACGGCCGGCTCCGAGCTGTAAACCGTAGCGGTATCAATCAGCCGATAGCCCAGGGCGATGGCATCGGCCACGCACCTGGTTCCGAGGTAGCCCTTGAGCGTCATGGTGCCCAATCCAAGCAGTGGCATTTGCACGCCGTTGTTGAGGGTCACGAGCGGAACCACATTTTTTCCGGCACCGGCATTGGGCGCGGCAAATGATTGTGCACCGCCGAGACCCATGAATATGGCCGAGGCGACACAGCTCGCGCCGGTCTGCAAAAACTGGCGGCGGCCCATTCCGTTAGAGTTGCGCTGTTCATTCATATTGCACGACGTCTCCCCTATAGTTTTTAGGTTACACCAGTGTGGTCGCTGAAATTTTCTGCCTGCGCCGCAAATTCGCAAAACATATTTCAGAAGAATGTTTTCGTGGGGAAAGTCATCCCATAGCTTCATATCCGTTTCCCACGCTTTGTTCGCGCTGGCGAAGGCATCGGGTGGGGCAAGCCGCATGGTGGACGACGACCTCCGGGCACCGTCTTGTCTTTCGCCAGCAAGTGTTCGCTCGCGCCCGGAGCGCGGTTGGCGTTCCCGCCGTTGTTTTTTGATCTCGGTTTCCGCCGCTCCGCCGAATAACCCGAGCCCGAGCGGGTCGTTATTCCAGCATCGCGGGCGTATTGCCCGATGATCTTTACTGATACGGAATGCCGCCTCACCGCGAATCCACGCGCTGATCCATAATGGGTGTTTCCTCCGGTGCCGAGCCGTCGGGAGCGGTGATGGTGAAATTACCGCGCAGATCGGAAGA
>JAQTSI010000417.1 GCA_028711365.1 Methylococcaceae bacterium | reverse complement strand
ACACCTTCGCCGAGATCGGCTGCAACAGTTGCCATTCCGGTCCCGCTTTCAACGGCCCCCAGCAGGCCCAGGGAAGCGGCTTCTACATGAAGTTTCCGGCTTACGACAACGGCGCCCTCGAGGCGCAATACAACTTCACCAAGGACTTGGGCCGTTTCGAGGCGACCAAGAACGAAGCCGACAAACATCTGTTCAAGGTGCCTACCCTGCGGAACATCGCCCTGACCGCGCCGTATTTCCATAACGGCAAGGTCAAGACCCTGGATGATGCCGTCAAAATCATGGCCAAGACGCAGTTGAACAAGGATCTCACCGCCCAGCAGCAGGAGGACATCGTCGCCTTCCTGAACGCCCTGAGCGGCGAATTCCCGAAACAGGAAATGCCCCGTCTGCCCGCTTATCCCGGCAAGACTTTCGACTTCGAGTAAAGTTCGAGTGCATGACCGGCCCCATCGGGGCCGGTTTTTTTATACTGCAAGTCCAGCCGGCTCAATCGCGGTGGGAAACCACCCGCGTTGCCCGATATAACGGGCAAGCGGCGATGCGCTCTTCTATCTGCCGCCTCAATTCCAAAAAAGCAGGGCTTTCGATGTCGCCGAAACGCCGGCTGAAATCTTCCATTCCCAAGTTTTCCGGTAAATCGCGGATGGCCGGCATGAAGGTCGATTCCTCGGCGGTTTGACTCAGGATGTCCTGGGTCTGCCGGGCCGATTCCTCGGACTTGACGGCGATTTTGGCGAATAGCGCCCCGGCGCGATCCGCCGCCAAATCGATGAAACTGAAACCGCTGCCGCCGTGGGTATCGTTGATCTCCTTGACCAAACCCACCATGTCGGCAAAAGCGCGTTGGCCGGAGATGACCAACACCGCCGAGCCGGTGAAATGCTGAGCCGCGTCGATGCGGCGATTCAACAGCACATCCCGGCGGGCCAGATCCGGCGCCTCGCCGGCGGAGAAAATCGCCGGCGCAAGGTTCCTGCCGTTTGCATAAACCCCCAACACCAGGATAAGCGCGCGGTTTTCCTCCACCGCATCCCCCCCCTCGACCTCCGAACGGCTCTTCGCCAGAGCGAACAGCGGACGCACCAGAGCCCCCAAGCCGACGAACCGTTTCAACTGGGGTTGCCCCACCACCTCGCCCAATTTGGTATAGTACACGCGCAAGCGATCCTTGCTGGCCAAGTCGGTTATCAATTCCTGGGCCTGGCCCATGGACTCCCGATCCCAATCCAGGCTGACCCGCAGGAGTCCGTCGCCGATGCGCACTTCCCGTATCAGCGGAGCGGTGAGTTGGCCGTAACGGCCGAATCGGGTGGTGTGTGTCAGCCACCACCCCAATCCGCCCACCAGCGGTTGGGGCAAAGCAAGGGATCCCACCCTCACCTGCTTGACAGCCGCTTGGGGGTGGGCATCGTCGGCAATCAGCTTGAAGTTCAAATAAAGATCGGTGAACCGAAACGGCAGCTTGACGGTCACCAGAAAATCGAGCCGGTCTTCGTGAATGCTGGCTGATGCGGCACCCGTCAGGTTTTTCCTCATCAGTGCAAAATTCGCGACCGCCGTCAGATCTTCCTCGGTGAGCGCGATGCTGCGTAACTTGTTCTTGGTCTGCGCAGGCGTTTGCGCCGTATGATGGATGATGTTCCGGGTAGTCGCCAGATAGCGCTGGGAATTGGCCTGCTTCTGCCAAACCGCGGGAGTTCCATCCACGGCCAGCATGATCAGCAAAGCCATGCCCAGCCCGGCCAGAACCAGGCCCAAGCCGAAGCGCCGAAGCCATTTCGGCGCAGGCATAGGCAAAGTGAAAAATTTTCCGCGTAGGTTCATCGGCTTAAGTGTGCCAGAAATTGACGACAGGGTACGATCCTTTTCGACGGGCGTTGGGACATAATAATAATTGACTATTTTCCTCGGACATAGGTATAGTTTGATCGCCCGCCCCACCATTCGGAGACTACCGTGCGATTGACGACAAAAGGCCGTTACGCCGTCACTGCCATGCTCGACCTTGCCTACCATGGCGAGAAAAAACCCGTCACCCTGACCGACATTGCCAAACGGCAGAATATTTCGCTGTCCTATCTCGAACAACTGTTCGCCAGGCTGCGTCGAGCCGGCATGGTGGAAGGCGTGCGCGGGCCGGGCGGCGGCTACCAATTGAGTCGAGATCCGGCGCAAATCAACGTCGCCGAAATCATCACCGCCGTCGATGAAACCATCGACTCCACCCGATGCGGAGGAAAAGGCAACTGCCAAAACTCCCATCCCTGCCTCACCCATGACTTGTGGATGGGCTTGAGTGAACAGATCAGGCTGTATCTGTCGACCATCAGCCTGAGCGATTTGCTGCAACGCAAAAACGTGAGGCAGGTGGCCGAACGGCAGGACAAACAACCTCCCGCCCCGGGCCTGGACCTCCTGATCCGGGGAGAAACGAGGCTTTAACTCGCCCCTCTGCCATGATCTACCTGGACCACAATGCCACCACCCCGCTGGATGAACGGGTGCTGGATACGATGCTGCCTTTTTTGACGAAGTTTTACGGCAACCCGTCCAGCCTGCATCGGCTGGGACGCATCAGCCGAAGCGCCATCGACACGGCGCGTGAGCAGGTGGCCGCCCTGGTCGGGGCGGAATCTGCCCGGATCATTTTCACTTCCGGCGGCACGGAGGCCAACAACCTGGCGATCCAGGGCCTGGCGGCCGGAATGGCGACAGGAACCATCGCCATCGGCGCGACCGAGCATCCCTCGGTCTGCGCGCCGATGGAATTCCTCCACCGGCAAGGCTGGGCTGTGCGAACCCTGCAGGTGGACGAGCGCGGAGCGCTCCTCAAAGAAAGCCTGGCCTCGCTGCCGAAAGTCTCCTTCGCCTCGGTCATGCTCGCCAACAATGAGACCGGGGTGGTTCAGGACGTTTCGGCTCTCGCCGCTGACTTGCGCGAACGCGGCGCCTACCTGCATTGCGACGCCGTCCAGGCGGCCGGCAAGATTCCCCTGGATTTCAAGGCCTGCGGCGCTCACCTGTTGTCGATCTCGTCGCACAAGATCTATGGCCCCAAAGGCGCAGGCGCGCTGGTCGTCGACCCTGCCCTGATGCTCGAACCCCTGCTGCGGGGCGGTGGGCAGGAATGGGATTTGCGCAGCGGCACCGAG
>JAQTSI010000136.1 GCA_028711365.1 Methylococcaceae bacterium | reverse complement strand
ATACGATCGAAAACGAAGTCAGACGGGTGCGGACGATCGTGGAGAGGGCGTACCGCGACGATATCGAACATAATGCACAGTCGCTCGAGGCGATCTTGGAGGTCATCCACCACGATGCCCCGCTACGTGCGGCGCTCGCCCGCCGCGACCGCGGCGCGCTATTGCAGCTCGCGGCTCCCCTATACGTGGAACTGCGGCGCAAGTTCGGCATCACCCATTTCTACTTCTCCGACCCCGACCGCGTGAACCTCCTGCGTGTGCACCAGCAGGAGCGCAGCGGTGACGTCATTGACCGCCACACCACGCTGGAAGCTGCACGTACCGGTACGACGTTCTGGGGCGTGGAACTCGGCCCGCTCGGAACTTTCACCTTGCGCCTGGTGAGGCCGTGGTATGCGACGGACTCCAGGCAGAACCTGATCGGTTATGTGGAGCTGGGCATGGAGATCGACCACGTCCTGGAGACGGTGCAAGTATTCGCCGGTGTCCCGATATTCGTGCTGATCTCCAAACAATACCTTAGACGCGAGGACTGGGAGGCCGGAATGCGGATGCTCGGGCGCACTCCCGAGTGGGATCGCTTCCCCGATGCCGTGCTGAATACCCAGGCCTCGGGAACCTTACCCATGGCGCTTGCCTCCCGACTGACCGGTGGTTTGCCGGCTAGGACAAGCGTCATGGGAATCACGCAGGAGCGCGCCGACTATCGCGCCATTTTTTTGCCGATGGCCGATGCCAGCGGGCGCGACGTGGGCCGGATGGTGGCTCTCATCGACGTGTCGTGGCATCTCGCTTCGTCATCCTGGACGTTGTACCTCGGCAGCGCCATCGGAGTATTTATCGCCGTTCTGCTGTTCGGTTTCTTCTACCGACTGGTCGGGCGCGTCGGCCGGCGTATCGATCGTGACCAGGATGAACTGAAGCGACTCGCCACCCATGACGGCCTCACCGGGCTATACAACCACCGCATGTTTTACTCGCTGCTCAATGGCGAATTCACGCGGGCGCAGCGGTTTGGCCGGGCGGTTTCGCTGCTGATGCTAGACATCGACCACTTCAAACGCGTGAACGACTCATACGGACATCTGTCGGGGAATGCCGTTCTCAAGGCATTGAGCGATTTACTGGTCCGTCAGGCGCGCGCCATCGATCACATATGCCGTTATGGCGGCGAGGAGATCACCGTTATATTGCCGGAGACCGATTTGGAGACCGCCGCCTCCATCGCCGAGCGCTTGCGCGCGGCGGTGGAGGCACAAGCGTTCAAGGTTAATGGCGACGCGCCGCTGCGCATTACCGTGAGCATAGGGTGCGCATCTTTCCCTGCCCAGGCGGACAACTCGCAAGCGCTGGTCGATGCGGCAGACGCGGCGCTGTATGCGGCCAAGCAAAGCGGCAGGAACCTGGTCATGACCTATGAATCGGCGCTCGCTCAAACAGGAGCCTTTAGGTAAAAAGGGAGGCGAGATCGCATGACATCCCTGTTCTGCAACGCTTAGGAGGAGGCATTACAGTTGATTAAAGTTCTGGTAGCGGAAGACTCTCCCGTGGTGCGCGAGTTTCTGGTCAACATTCTCGGAATGGATCCCGATATCCGTGTGGTCGGCACGGCAAACGATGGCGAACAAGCCATCGCTGCGATAAAGCTCTTTCGGCCCGATGTGATCACGATGGACATCTGCATGCCGAAAATGGATGGAATGGAGGCGACGCGCCGCATCATGGAAAACGATCCGACCCCCATCGTGATCGTGAGCGGATGTTCCGATCTATACGAAACCGCAACGACCTTCCGCGCCATGGATGCGGGGGCGCTGGCGGTGTTGCGCCGACCGGCCGGGGTCGGTCACCCGGATCACGAAGCGATGGTGAAAGAACTGTTGCAAACGGTGAAACTCATGGCGGAAGTCAAGGTGGTGCGGCGATGGCCACGGCGTGGGCCGGACTTACCACCGGCGACGAAGCTGCTTGCGGACAAACCGGCAAAATTCAAAGCGGTCGCTCTTGGCGCATCGACAGGAGGCCCCCTCGTGCTGCAGACGATCTTGACGATGTTGCCTAGGGGTTTCCCTGCACCGGTGCTGATCGTCCAACACATGGCAGCGGGTTTCATTCAGGGCTTCGTCGAGTGGCTGGCGCAGTCCTCCAGCCTACCGGTGCATGTCGCCGGGCAGGGTGAGCCCATTTGTTCCGGCCATATCTACGTGGCGCCCGATGGATTCCAAATGAGAGTCGAGCACGGCGGCAAAATCGCACTCGGCAAGGATGAACCGGAAAATGGGCTGCGCCCCTCGATTTCCTGCCTGTTCCGCTCGCTTGCCGATGTATACGGGAGCGAGGTTGTGGCCGGCCTGCTCACCGGCATGGGCTGCGACGGGGCAGAAGAGTTGAAACTGTTACGGAACAAAGGGGCAATCACCTTCGCCCAGGATAAGGACAGTTCCGTGGTGCATGGCATGCCGGGCGAGGCAATCAGACTGGGTGGGGCGCAACTGATCCTGCCGCCGGAGGATATTGCCCCGCTGCTAGCCAGCCTGGTGAACATCCAGAGACAGGTAAGACAAGCATGAAAGCGAATCAGAATGGCAAGACGAGGATTCTCGTCGTCGAGGACAGTCGCACTCAGGCCCAACAGCTCAGCATGCTGCTCGAGCAACACGGCTATCAAGTGACCGTCGCGATCAACGGCAAGCAGGCGTTCGAAGTCATGCGCTTGCAAAAGCCTACCCTCGTCATCAGCGACGTCGTGATGCCCGAGATGGATGGCTACGAACTGTGCAAGTCAATCAAGTCCGACGAACAGTTGAAGGACATTCCGGTAATCCTGGTGACCGCGTTGTCCGACTCGCAGGACGTGATTCGTGGCCTGGTGTGCGGCGCGGACAATTTCATCCGTAAACCCTATGACGAACACTATCTTCTGTCGCGCATCGACTACCTGCTGATGAACCTGGAATTGCGCAAAAACCAGAAGATGCAGCTAGGGGTGGAAATTGATCTCGGCGGCCAGAAGCATTTCATCAACGCCGAGCGGCAACAGATATTGGATCTGTTGATTTCGACTTACGAACAGGCGATCCACATCAACGGCGAACTCAAGCAGCGGGAAAAGGAATTGGAGCATTCCAACCAGGTGTTGAATGGCCTGTATCGGATCGCCGAGGGTCTTAACCAGGCAGTCAGCGAACAGCAGATGGCGGAACTGGCGCTGGAACATGCACTGAGTCTGCCCGGTATCCAGGCGGGCTGGATTTCGATACATAATGAAAAATCGGGCTTTCGGCTCGCCGCCTCACGCAACCTGCCGCCGGCGCTATCCGCACCCGAGGCCATGGAAGGCGAATGCGAGTGCCGGCGCATGCTGCTCCGCGGCGAACTCGACAATGTCACCAATATGTTCAAGTGCGAGCGTCTCGCCAAGGCCAAAGGCGATACCTTGGGGCTGATTTGCCATGCCTGCGTGCCATTTGCGATTGATGCAGGTCGCACGCTGGGCATCATGAATCTGGTGGGCGATGGGGAAGGTTTTTTTAACGAAGACGAGCTGAAAGTGCTGCACGGCGTCGGCCAGCAGGTGGCGGTTGCGTTGGAACGATCCAGATTGCACGAACATCTGGAGCAACTGGTCGAGGAAAAGACAGCCAAACTCACGGCGGAAGTGGAGAAGCGCAAGCGCATCCAGGAAGAGCAGGCGCGACTGGTGGCGATCATCGAAGCGACTCCGGATTTCGTGGCCACTGGCGATCTCGACGGCCATGCGCTCTATTTCAATCAGGCGGGATTGCGCATGCTCGGATATGTACCGGGGCAGGACGTTTCCGGACTGCGCGTGGGTGCAGGCCATCCGGATTGGGCCCTCAAGCTAGTACGGGAGACGGCCATCCCCCACGCCATCGCGCACGGAAGCTGGAGCGGAGAAACCGCCTTTCTGAGACCAGATGGAACGGAGATGCCATTATTGCAAGTTCTCATCGCGCACAAGAAGTCGGACGGGGCGGTGGAATATCTGTCCACCATTGCGCGTGACATCACCGAACGTAAGCAGGCAGAGATCACGTTGCGCGTGTCGGAGGAAAAATTTCGCGCCATCTTTGAAGGCACACTCGACGGCATTTTGCTTGCAGACGCGGAGAGCAAGAGGTTCGCCACTGGCAATCCGGCGATTTGTCGTATGCTGGGCTATAGTCCAGAAGAACTCGTCCGGTGCGGAATATCGGATATTCACCAGCAACAGGATTTGCCGCATGCCATTGATCAGTTTGAAGGGCTGTTGCGCGGCGAGATTCAACTCGCCGAAAATATACCGGTCAAGCGCAAAGATGGTTCGGTGTTTTACGCCGACATCAAGTCTTCCGTCGTGAAATATGGCGATAAGACTTATCTTCTGGGCGTATTTCGGGACATCACCCAGCTCAAGACAAACGAAGCCAGGATCGCGCGCCTCAACCGAATTTACAGCGTACTTAGCGGCATCAACACCGCCATCGTGCGCGTCCACGACGAGGAGGAACTGTTCAGGGAAGCCTGCCGTATCGCAGTGGAGCACGGCAAGTTCGTCTTCGCATGGATAGGCCAATTCGACGCACCGAACCAACAGGTGACGCCGCTTGCCCAGGCTGGCCGGGACGAGGGTTATCTGGATCGCATCAATTTGACCACCCGCGGGGGCATCAAGGGAAGCTGCGCCTTGACTACCCAGGCCTTGACCGAGATGAAACCGGTGATCTGCAATGACATCGCTAACGACGAGCGCATGGCGGCCTGGAGCGATGCGGCGTTGAGCCGCGGCTATCGTTCCGTGACTGTGCTTCCCCTCCTTCTGGAAAAAAAACCGGTTGGCGTATTCGCGCTCTACGCCCCGGAACCGGATGCTTTCGATGATGATGAAATGGATTTGTTGGTCGAGATGGCAGGCGATATCTCATTCGCCTTGGATCATCTCCAAAAGGAAGAAAAACTCAATTATCTCGCCTACTACGACATAATTACCGGGCTGCCGAACCGATCGCTTTTCCAGGATAGGCTGGCCCAGCGGATCAATGTCACGCGCCTCGCGAAGCAAGAATTTTCAGTGATCATACTCAATCTTGAGCGCTTCAGCAGAATCAATGAAACCTTCGGCCGGCAGATCGGGGACGACCTATTGCGTCAGTTAGCGCAGCGGTTGAAAGAAGCGCTAGGGGAAACAGACATTCTTGCCCGCCTGATGGCCGATAATTTCGGCATCGCCATTGCCCACAACGAACATGAATTAAGCATTGCCCGGGTCATCGAGAAGATTTTGTCCAGTATACTCATTCAGCCTTTTAATTTAGGTGGGCAGGAACTACGCGTTTCGGCCAGGGCGGGCGTGTCGTCATATCCCGTCGATGGTGAAGACATCGAGAAGCTGATTCGTAATGCGGAAGCGGCGCTGAAAAGAGCCAAGCTCTCCGGCCATAAATACCTTTTTTATACTCCCGAGTTTAATGCGAGGGTCGCCGAGAAGCTGGCTCTTGAAAACAAGCTTCGGAACGCTCTTGAACAGTCGCACCTGATGCTGCATTACCAACCCAAGGTCGACATCAAGAGCGGGCAGATTTGCGGGCTTGAAGCCCTGATGCGCTGGACCGATCTCGAGACGGGCCCCGTGCCACCGGGGAAATTCATTCCCATATTCGAAGAAACCGGGCTGATTACTGATGCTGGCGCTTGGGTTCTGGAACAGGCGCTGTCGGATTACTGTAAATGGCGAGATCGTGGACTTCCCTCTCCCCGGATTGCCGTCAATATCTCCCAGATTCAGTTGCAAAGGGACGATTTCGTCAGCACGATAAAACGCATGGTGAACAGTGACCCTCACATGGCTGACGGCTTGGAGATCGAAATTACCGAGAGCATGTTGATACAGGATATCGAGAATAGCATCCTGAAACTCCAGGCCATCCGGGAAATGGGCGTGGAGGTGGCCATCGACGACTTTGGCACGGGCTATTCCTCGCTCAGCTATATCGCCAAACTGCCGATCAATTCATTGAAGATCGACCGTGCCTTCATCGTGAATATGACGAGCAATCCTGATGATCTAAGCATAGTCTCCACCGTCATCTCCCTGGCTCACGCCTTGAATCTACGTGTGATTGCGGAAGGCGTCGAAACAGTGGAACAGGCAAATCTCCTGCGACTACTCAAATGCGACGAGCTTCAGGGATTCCTGTTTAGCCCTGCAGTATCTGCGGAGCAAATCGAAGTATTTCTGCGTGAGAAGAAATCCATGTATGTTTAAGTTCCTGTCGATCGAGTCTGAAACTTGTTCCCGACTGGTTTGAGCTTACGAGGAGCCACTCAATAATCCTTCTGCTCTTTCCTGGCATTTGCCGTCGCGTCTACGCGGTTTGGCCATGACGAGCATAGCCAATCTCGAGGTGCAAAACATGACTGCACACCCACGGTGAAAAAGGGGCAAAAAGGCGTGCATATGAGGCTTTTTGAGTTTACGGCAACTCGTGCGGGCCATGTTTGAGTACATAGGCCGCCACCTTGCGGCCTAAAACCTGGCCGGTTTTATTGTCGAATGAATAATGGATGCCGCCGTAGATCCGGCTCAAGCCGTTGTCCGTTTCGATCTGGCTCAGGCGTTTGTAAATGCGGGGCGCCAAGGCCTTGCCGTTGGCGTCCTTGGTCGTCGTGCTCAGGCTGAGACGGCGGTAATTGTCGCCGTGGAAGTAGCGCAGCACCGCCAAGCCCGCAGACACCGTGGCGCTGTGGCCGCTGACATAGGAGGGATGGGGCGGCGTGTCGAGCAGGGGAGCCCAGGCTTGGTAGCCATTCGTCACCGTCCCGTCCGGGTTGGCGTTCAAGGCTGTCACCGGCCGCCAGTAGGAGTAAAGGTATTTCGCATCCCAGGTGGCGATTCTCGCATCGGCCACGGCGATGTCCACCAAGGCGAAGATCAGGGCGTTTTCCACCAGCGCGGTCTTGTAGGCTTTAGCCAGGTTGCGGGCGGCTTCGTTGACCGTCAGTTCGGCATCCTGCTTGAAGAACTGGGCAAGGTTGGTTTGCTCGGCGGTGCGCTTCGCGCTGGTGGCTAGCCCTAAGGTTTTGACTTCGTCCAGGGCTTTGGCGTATTCCGCGCTACCCACCGGCGGCGGGGGCGCAGGGCGGAACTGATGGGATGATGGGAGCACGAAAGGGGCAACCTGGCCCCAGGCGGGGTCGATCCCGCTTTTCAGCGCGATGGGCGTCGGTCTCCATTCGCCGGCTTTCGATCCGCCCAGGTAGGGAGGCGCGATGATGTCCGCTCCGTCCTTGGCGCGCAAGGCGATGATGTCGGCGGCGGCGGCGGCGCCCACGGCGATGCCGTTATTCTTGTCGGTGAGGCCGACGAAGAGTTTGGCGAGGCTGTCATTGAGCTGACTATCCAATCCTTTCTTGCTCACCTTGCCGTTCTTGTCCAGGGTGTCTGCTCGCTGTGGCGGAAAGAAATACACCAACACGTCATGGGCCGCTTGCGCCGCCGCCGCGTCGGCGGATGCCGGCGTGACCGCGGTGGGAATGAAGTGGTAAGGGCGAGCGAAGGGGAGGATGCGATGGGCCGCGTCGTGGACGGCGATGGCTGCCATGGCATCGACGCGAGATGCCTGGTTGCTGTTCAAGCCGGCGGATTTGGTGGCATCGACGGTGATCTTGTTCCAGTCGGTCACCGCGTCGGCGAAGGTCTGGGTCAACGGCAAGAGCGCCAAAACCGCAGCGATTGCGATGCTTTGCCGGGTTAGGGATAGTGGGCACATAGAAAACTCCATCAAACAAGGATTAAGTTCACGCTGAGGCGATCAGTGGGGGGCGAACCTTTCCCGACCAGCGCTGCGAGCATTCGTAAAATTTGCCTTTCACCAGATCGGCGCGCAGCAGTTCGGCCAGAGCCAAGTCCTTTTCATCGTCGATGCCTTCCACCAGGAACTCGGTATCCATGCGATGGATGACCGACAACAGGGAGGCCGTGCGCTGGCGATCGCTTTCATTGCGCTTCAGGCTGGAGAAGAACTCGCCGTCCAGGCGCACGAAATCCGGCGTCACGCGGTACAGGAACTCGATGCAGTAGCGTTCGAGAAAGGCCCCGTTAGCCTTGTCGTCGAACTTGATGGCGGTGCCGTAGCCGCGCTGCTGGTAATTTTTCAGGCCTTCCAGCAGCAGGCTGAGTTGGCGGTCATAGACCGAGGTCACCGGCACGGTGATCACGACGCGCCGTGGCGACAGGCCGCAGCGGAAGATCACCTCCTCGAAATAGGCGCCATGGTCGCGTTTCACGCCCAGCACATGGCGCGGATGCACATGCAGGAACAGGAAGCCGTTTTCGTGGGCGATGGGCAGGTAATTCAACATATGGATGGTGCGGCACAGGCGGTCCAGGTTGATGACGCTGCCGGTCTCGGCGGCAAGGAAAACCTTTGCCGTGGTGGCTTGACTGGTTTCCGACGGGAAAGCCTGGAGTATGGCGTCGTGGCCGACGATGACCGCGGGCGAGTCGGCCCGGCGTATGGGATGAAACTCGCTGGCTAGGCGCAGTTCTCCGAATGGGCTCTCCACCTTTCCCGCGTTCAGGCTAAGGGGAGGCTCCTTGAGTCCCTGTTCCTCGCTGATGCGTTGATTGAAATATTCGACCAAATCTTGTAATGGCATGACAATTCCCTGCAAAGGTAGTATCCATCCGGCGGCTTGGTTTCACACCGATGGATAAGGTTTAAGCGAATCCGGTTGAATCGACATCGCATGGCGAACACCTTAAGTCCATGGGGTATGGGGCCGTATGAACGGGGCGGAAGATCGCCCCGCCGCTGGCGCTCGTCAGGGCGCGTATATCTGATCGAACACCCCGCCGTCGGCGAAGTGAACGCTCTGCGCCTTTTTCCAGCCGCCGAACACCTCGTCGATGGTGAACAGGCTCAGTGGCTTGAATTCCTTGCCGTATTTCGCCAGGATTTCAGGGTTTCGCGGCCGGTAGTAATGCTTCGCCGCGAGCTCCTGTCCTTCCTTGCTGTATAGGTATTGCAGATATTCCTTGGCGGCCTCCTCGGTGCCATGTTTCTTCACCACCTTGTCGACCACGCTGACCGTGGGTTCGGCCAAGATGCTCACCGACGGCACCACGACTTCGTACTGGGTCGAGCCGTATTCCTTCAGGGTCAAATAGGCCTCGTTCTCCCAGCCGATCAGCACGTCGCCGATTTCCCGTTCGGCGAAGGAAACGGTGGCTCCGCGCGCGCCGGTGTCGAGCACGGCCACGTTCTTGAACAGCTTCTTGAGGAAGTCCTTGGCGGCATCTTCACTGCCATATTTCTTCAGTGCATAACCCCAGGCCGCCAGGTAGTTCCAGCGCGCCCCACCGGAGGTTTTCGGGTTGGGCGTGACCACCGAGACGCCGGGTTTGACCAGGTCGTCCCAATCCTTGATGCCCTTGGGATTGCCTTGGCGCACCAGGAAGATCATCGTCGAGGTATAGGGCGCGCTGTTGTTCGGCAGGCGAGATTGCCAGTCTTCCGGGATCAGTTTGGCTTTCTGATACAACTGGTCCACGTCATAGGCCAAAGCGAGGGTCGCCACGTCGGCGTCCAGGCCGTCGATCACACCGCGGGCCTGTTTGCCGCTGCCGCCATGGGATTGTTGAATCTCCACGGTTTGGCCGGTTTTTTCCTTCCAGTGCTTGGCGAAGAGCTTGTTATAGTCCTGGTAAAGCTCGCGGGTCGGATCGTAGGAGACGTTCAACAGCTTGATGTCGTCAGCCTGCGCCGTTCCCAGCAGGAATGCGGACAACAGTCCGCACAAGATCGTTTTCGATAGTTTCGGTTTCATCACATTCTCCTCTTGAGAGAGTTTGTTGCGAGCCGGGGCGTTTCCCCGGATACCACCCGGGAAGCGCCGGACTTCAAGTTAAAATGCCAACTGGAAACGCGTGCCGAACACCTTTTCGGTCGGACGGTCCGCGACGAGGGTCCGGGTTCCCGCACCGCCCTGGAAATAGGTCTGCTCGTAGTCGGCCATGAAACGGACATTGCGGTTGACGAACCAGTTGAGTCCCACTGCCCAGGACGTCGCTTTGCTGACCGATTTGCTCGGGTCGAGCAACTGGAAAGGCCGGCCGTTGACCAGGCCGGTTCTGAAGCTGCTGTTGTCGATATCCAGCTCGCTCCAGCGCGCCACCCATTGCAAAGCGCCCCATTGACCGTTCGAGGGGCTAAAAGGCTGGCGCGGTTTCACACTCTGGAAAGTGTTGTCTTCGCCGGTGAGCACATAGGAAACCTGGATCTGCCAGGCGGAATTGTTCTGGGTGATACGTTCGAAAGCGCCCACCGGGGATTTCAGATTACCCTTGAGCGCCAGCAGGCCCTGGGAGGAAAGCACGTACTCGCCCAACAGGCCGAAGGGCCCGTAATACCAGTAAGCCTGCGGATAGATCCGGTAATGATCGCCGTCGGCAAACAGGGCGGTGGTCTTGTTGATTCCCGCCACCCCACCCAGTTGACTGTAATCGACGATCTTGTTCTGGCCGATGGCGGTCACCAGATTAGGCAAGGCAGCCCTGCGCTTGGGCTGCTCCCAACTGCCGCCCAGACCTATGCCAAATCCTTCGAGCGCGGCGATACCCGAACCCTGGAAGGGATGCGCCCACAGGCGGCCGTAGAATTCCTTGTCGTCCTTGATATCCGTATCGAGGCTGCTGTTGTCACCGCCGCCGTTGAACACGCCGAGTTGATAAGTGAAGAAGTTTTTGAAGTCGATGGGACCTGCGTAAACCGCGGTTTCTCCGGGACGGGCGAACGAACCGTGCAGCACCACGCCGATATCGCGGTTGCTGGCCAGGTAGGTCGGAAAAGCCCGCTCCAGGAAGGCGCCGTCGGAATCCCCCTGCAGACGTTCCAAGCTGATCGGGGTTTTCTGTTTACCGATATTGAGACTGGCCCAGGTGAAGTAGTGGGCGTCGATATAGGCATCCTGCAAACGCGTCGTGCCGCCGCCGAAATCGGGCATGAGCTTGAAATCCAAGCTTTTCCACAGAGTTCCCTCCAGCCAGATGCGGGCTTGCCGCAGTTCGAACCGATCCGGGATATTGTTGTCTTGCGAGAAACCCACCGGGGTGGCGTTGTCGTCCATGAAAAACTTGCCGTCGCTCTGGATCGAGCCGCGCAGGCGCACCCCATGAGCGCCGTCGGCTGACGAGAAACGAACGCCTTCCGAACCGGCTTCCAGTTTCGGCGCTTTCTTGGCGTTTTCCACGGCCACTTCCTTCTCGACCTCCAGCTTTCGTTCCAGGATCTTGACCTTCTGATCCAATTGCTTCAAAGCGGGGGCTTCCGCCGTTTTGGCCGCCAGCGGCTTCCCGCCCTCGCCTTGTTCCAGCCGTTCTTCCAATAGCCGCAAACGGCGCTCCAGGGCTTCGATCTTGGCGTCCTTGGGATCTTTGATGTGTTTCCTTGCGGCTTGCGCGACATCCACACCCCCTAACAAACCGCTGACGGCTGCCGTCAACAATAAGAGCTTATATTTTTTCATGAGTTTGCTCCCACCGATCCGACCTCCCGGGCGGCATCGGATTCAGTCAAAATGATTTAAAAAAACGGTCCCGACTCCTTTCACGCTGAATGTGTCAGGAGGGGAAATCGAGTCGCAAGGGGTCAAACGGGGCGGCAGCTCATGGGGTCCGTCGCCGGACACAGGCTGGTTTCGAGCGCAATAACGGCGACGCCGGTCATCGAGGTAAAAGGGAAGGGGACAGGGTGATGGAAGAGGGGGGTCAACATGCTGGTCTGCCGGGTAAAAGTCGGGGGCTGCTGGAGCCACTATACTCGGCGGTAATTCAGTCAAAAAGGAATAAATAATTAGATGGATATGCGGTTATGGAATATGGCGAGCCATGCCTTGACTCCGGACAACCGTCCTTTTCCTTGGGCTAGGGAACGGCCAAACAATAGACAGCACGCGATGGAGTCCATTACCATCTTCACGATTAGCTTAAGGAGACCCGCCTTGACCGCCCAAGAATTGCTCGATGCTCTTAACCGCTTGATCCATGATGAAATGATCCAGCCCGACTCCATCGTCATCGTAAGGTCCGCCGGGTCAACCGGAGCGGGAATCGAAATGGTCATCGAAAAACCCGCGGCGAGGGTCGTGGCCGCCGAGCCATCCCCCGGACAGCGGATAGTCAAGATCATCGGCCTGTGAGCATGGTTGAAATCCACGCAAGGCTCAGACTCAAGTTGAAAAACAGGCCCAAATTCCCTATTCTTTATCGACCGCCGTGGCTCCCGGTACATTCTCATCCATCGATTTTTTGGGCCTAGCGCGGGGAGACACCTTGCAGCCCAAGTCGTGGAGTTCTCCGACTGAGGCTTCCGTTTCACACCCCAATAACACATGAATCTAAAGAGGGAAGGCATGACCGATAGCAGCATCCAGGTTTGGGAAAACGTTCCCAGCCCGTTTTGCGGTATCGCCTCGGATGATCTGAAAATCCAGATCACAGGCGGCCAAGTCAAGATCCTGGATAACGGCGATCCTGTCACCATGGCCGGTTTCGAGCAGCCGGTGACCGAAACCTCGCCTCGCGTGAATGGGAAGGCCGTCTCTTTGGAAGAAGCCGTGACCGCTACGGCCAACTACTTGAAAGATGCCCACCTGCCGCTGTTCAGCGGTTTTGGAACGGATGTCAACGATACTCGCGCGGCCCTGTCGCTGGCCGACCGCAGCGGTGCGGTACTGGATCAGGCCCGTTCCGAAGGC
>JAQTSI010000135.1 GCA_028711365.1 Methylococcaceae bacterium | reverse complement strand
TGCTGGCTGCCCTGGAAGACCGGGGAACCCTGGGCGATACACTCAAAAAAGCCGGGCTGAATCGGGACAAGCTGGAGCAGACCATCGCCAATCTGCGCGGCGGGCAGGCGGTGAACGACCCCAACGTGGAGGATCAGCGCCAGGCCTTGAAGAAATACACCATCGACCTCACCGAACGGGCCGAGGCCGGCAAGCTGGACCCGGTGATCGGCCGCGACGACGAGATCCGCCGTACCATCCAGGTCTTGCAGCGGCGCACCAAGAACAATCCGGTGTTGATCGGCGAGCCCGGCGTCGGCAAGACCGCCATCGTCGAGGGACTGGCCCAGCGCATCGTCAATGGCGAGGTGCCGGAAGGCATCAAGGGCAAGCGTCTTTTGGCCCTGGACATGGCGGCGCTGATCGCCGGGACCAAGTTCCGCGGAGAATTCGAGGAGCGCCTGAAAGCCGTACTCAACGACATCGCCAAACAGGAAGGCAAGATCATCTTATTTATCGACGAACTACACACCATGGTCGGGGCCGGTAAGGCGGAAGGGGCGATGGATGCCGGCAACATGCTCAAACCGGCCTTGGCGCGCGGCGAACTGCATTGCGTGGGCGCGACCACCCTGGACGAATACCGCCAGTACCTGGAAAAGGACGCCGCCCTGGAGCGCCGCTTCCAGAAGGTGCTGGTGAATGAGCCCAACGTCGAGGATACCATCGCCATCCTCAGAGGCCTCAAGGAAAAATACGAGGTCCATCATGGCGTCACCATCACCGACCCCGCCATCGTCGCGGCGGCCACGCTGTCGCACCGCTACATCACCGACCGCAACCTGCCGGACAAGGCCATCGATCTGGTGGACGAGGCCGGCAGCCGCATCCGCATGGAGATCGATTCCAAACCGGAGGAGATGGACCGGCTGGAGCGCCGATTGATTCAGCTCAAGATCGAGCGCGAGGCCTTGAAGAAGGAAACCGACGAAGCCTCGCGCAAGCGGCTGGAAACCTTGCAGGAGAATATCGATGAGGCAGAACGGGATTACGCGGATCTGGAGGAAATCTGGAAAGCGGAGAAAGCCTCGCTGCAAGGCACGGCCAGCATCAAGGAGAAGCTGGACAAGGCCAAATTCGATCTGGAAACCGCCCACCGCGGCGGCGACCTGGGCCGCATGTCGGAATTGCAATACGGGGTCATTCCGGGCCTGGAGAAGGAACTGCAACAGGCCGAGCAGGCCGAGACCCAGGAAAAGCAATTGCTGCGCAACAAGGTGACGGATGAGGAAATCGCCGAGGTGGTCTCCAAATGGACCGGTATCCCGGTCTCCAAGATGCTGGAAGGCGAGCGCGAAAAACTGCTGAAGATGGAGGAAAACATCCACCGGCGTGTGGTGGGTCAGGATGAGGCGATCAAGGCGGTATCCGACGCCATCCGCCGTTCCCGATCGGGGCTGGCCGATCCCAATCGCCCCAACGGCTCTTTCCTGTTCCTGGGACCGACCGGCGTGGGCAAGACCGAGCTTTGCAAAGCGCTGGCGGAATTCCTGTTCGACACCGAGGACGCGATGGTGCGCATCGACATGTCCGAATTCATGGAGAAACACTCCGTGGCCCGGCTGATCGGCGCGCCGCCGGGCTATATCGGTTACGAGGAAGGCGGCCATCTGACCGAGACGGTGCGGCGCAGGCCCTATTCCGTCATCCTGCTGGACGAGGTGGAAAAAGCCCACCCGGATGTGTTCAATGTCCTGTTGCAGGTGCTGGACGATGGCCGCCTCACCGACGGCCACGGGCGAACGGTGGACTTCCGCAACACCGTGGTGGTGATGACTTCCAACCTGGGTTCGAACCGTATTCAGGAGTTGGCCGGCGAAGCCCATTACGCGCAGATGAAAGCCGAGGTGATGGAAATCGTGGGCCAGTATTTCCGCCCCGAATTCATCAACCGCGTGGATGAAGTCGTCGTCTTCCATCCCTTGATGAAGGAACAAATCCGCGCCATCGCCAACATCCAGATCCAGCACCTGCGCCGGCGCCTGCTGGAGCGCGATCTGCAACTGGAAATCACCGAAGCGGCGTTGGATCGCCTGGGCGAGGCCGGCTTCGACCCGGTCTACGGGGCAAGACCCTTGAAGCGGGCCATCCAGCAGCAACTGGAAAATCCCCTGGCTCGGGACATTCTCTCCGGGCGCTACCAGCCGGGAGACATCGTGAAGGTTGATGCTGAGGACGGGCCATTGGTGTTCGGCAAGGATTGAACCTTTGATGCTAGGCATACCGCTTGGATCGGCAGATCCTTCCCTAGCCGGGATGAATCAAAGTCGCAAAAACAATAGGTTGGCTTGTTGATCGGTATCGGCATCAGGATCGGTAGCATTGAGCGATCGCGTTGGACTGATACCCTTATTAACAATGCCTTACGAGAAACCCAGATCGGCATTTGCGGGTTCTCCACCTCCTGAGTTGGGAGCCCAAGCCTTGGAAGCTTTAGCTTCCTGGATAAGGTTCCCAAACGGAAGCTTGGAAATGCGCCCAAAAGGCAGCAGGTCCAAAGGCCTGCTGCCTTTTCCGCAAAATCCTGAAAATCATTGCAGGGTATTTACCCTTTTTGCGTATTCTCAAGAAACGAGGCGGCAATCCTGATCCCTCTCACACCCGGCAAGTTGGGTTTCCTGGCCGGCCGCGCGGGTTGGCACCATTACTGCCTTATCTTCAGCAACAGGAGCATTCCTGCCTCCTTCATCCTTGAGACTAGCGCCATGTCCACACTCATCACCCCCGTTGAAATCGCTCTGGCCTTGAGCTTTACCGCCACCTTGGTCGGTTCGATCTGGTTTTGTTTGAAGAACTATCCGATCAACCCCCAGCGTTTCGATCGATAGCCGCCCGCTTCCCCGGCAATTCCCGAAACGGGAAACCCTCGGCTGGCTTGATAACCCTTACATCATTAGCGGATCAAGCAACGGGAACCTTACTCTTGCCATAAAGCCGCCGTCGCCTGCTTAAAAATATTCCGCGGTCACGGATGCGTTAGAAATATCACTGCTTACGATCCGCGAACGGCTACCGGCCTCTTCGACTCATCGGGCCGTTTCCTTGGTATCCATCGCGGAGTTCTCGGAATGATGATGGACAATCATAGCAGCCCCATGCGAGGCAAGGTTCTGTGTAAATCGGCACCCCCTGTTTTAGCTGGACCCAAAACAAGGACGACTTTACCGTTAAGGTCTATTTCTGACAGGGTTGACTCATTTCATGGGGTTGATCTCTCGGAAAGCTAATGCAAAGCTCAACGGCCTGAGCGAAGAGAGCGCTAGCAAACATCATCCGGTACAATCCACCGGAACCCCCATGACGCGCAGGTTTGGTGGACTTTCAAGCTCTTGGTTGAAAATCCAAGTCTTGGAAGCCCCAACTCCCTGGATAGCGTTCCCCGGTCGGAACTTGGGAACGAGCAAAAACCTCCCCTGTGGTTTGAGGCGTTTCCAAGATGGCGGAGCATGCCTCCCCTGTGATTTGGGAAGTTTCCAAAATGAGAGTGTAAGCTTCCTCTGCGATTTAGTAAGCTTCCCAAATGAAAGTGTAAGCTTCCCCTGCGATTTAGTAAGCTTCCCAAATGACAGTGTAAGCTTCCCCTGCGATTTAGTAAGCTTCCCAAATGACAGTGTAAGCTTCCTCTGCGATTTAGTAAGCTTCCCAAATGACAGTGTAAGCTTCCTCTGCGATTTAGTAAGCTTCCCAAATGAAAGTGTAAGCTTCCTCTGCAATTTAGTAAGCTTCCCAAATGAAAGTGTAAGCTTCCCCTGCGATTTAGTAAGCTTCCCAAATGAAAGTGTAAGCTTCCTCTGCAATTTAGTAAGCTTCCCAAATGACAATATCAACTTCCCAGGCCATTTTGGACCCTGACAAAATGATCCTACCGTCTTCCCGAATGATGGGGTAAGCTTCCTGCGCATGCCGGGAAACCGATTCCGCGTACTGGGTATCCAAGCTCCTGATTTTTGACGGGTCCTCGACCTCCTATGGGGGAAGCTCAGTCTTGGAAGCTCCCGCTCTTGGACGATATTTCCAACCGGGAGCCTGGGAACGAGCGAAATATGGGCATGATGCAGTCGCATCCGGGCCATGAATCGGTGCCTATCAAATATCGGAATCTTCCCCCCATAGAATCAACCCCTTCTGCGAATTCATAGGTTTATGGGGCGGGTTCCGAGCTATATATTCCCTATGCTACAATAGGAAACTCTATTTGGGTGTCCATTTCATGTTAACACCACTCCTAATAATGAACGACAGAGCAATCAGGAATCGCCATGGGTATTCGTAATCAGGCATGCTTCACGCTTAGCCGCTGGTTGATGCCCCCTCCTACGGAACGAACCATCGATTATGGGGCTTATGGAGATTGGCGCCATGACTCCCTTTCGAAAAGCTGGTCCGCATTTTCCGATTCGAACATCCTCGATAAGGAGGTGCTGGATTTCGGTTGTGGTGATGGGCCTTTGAGTCTTTTTCTTGCGCAAGAAAAGCGGCCTAGGCGAATCGTGGGCGTGGACCTAAATGCGATGGGGATCATGCGCGCAAAGGCCGCTCTCGCTCAAACTCAGCTTCCGGAAGGTATCGATGTCGAATTCCTGTTAGGGTCCACGGATCAGTTACCCGTCACCGATCAATCCTTTGATACCTTGCTGGCTTTTGATTGCCTTGAACATGTCATGTCACCTCGGGAGATCTTGCGTGATTGGTATCGAGTCCTCCGCCCGGGTGGGCGATGTCTCATAGAATGGTTTCCTTATAAGGGCCCCTGGGGACCCCATATGGAAAACCTGATTCCCATTCCTTGGGCCCATGTGATTTTTGGGGAATGCGCGATGTTTCGTGCCGCCGAGAAGATCTATGACCTGCCGGAGTTCATCCCTCGACATTGGGATCTGGACGAGGAAGGTAAAAAGAAACCCAATAAATGGCGCGCTTGGTCATCTTTCGAAGAGCAAGCTTATATCAACAAGCTGGATATTCCGACATTCCAGACTCTGGCCCAGGAGGTCGGATTTCAGATCACCCGGCATGAGCTGCATAGTTTCGGCGGTTCGCGGGTTCGGCAAGCGATAGGCCGCAGGATGATGAATGTGCCCCTCCTTGGCGAATATTTCGTGTCCTATGTCATCATCGAACTGACGCGTCCCCCGCAGTGAAGCGCCGCGCCTAGTCGGCGGCACTTCAGGTCCGATGATTTACCGGATGAATCAAAAGTTCATGAACAAAGATCCCATGATCAAATGGTGCATGGTGCTCTTCTCATGCTTGGGGTCATCCAGATACTGGTTGAGATAACCGAGCTCGGCGCGGACATTCGAGGTGAAACTCCAACCCAGACCTGCGAATGCGCGGTTCTGATCGAAGCCGGACTGACCGCCGGAAGCCGTGCTATTGAGGCGGACGAAGAGTTCATCCCAGCCGATCAGGCTCAACCGCGGTTCGAATTCCAAAGGGTGCATGAAGCGGATCATCTGGCGCGGCCTGGAACGCACATCGGTGCCGCGCAGGAAATTGGTCTCGAACATGATCCGATAGGTGAAGGTACCAAAATCGGTGGGCAGGACATAGCGAAACGCCGGCCAGACATCCTGCTGCGACAGGGCTTTTTGACCGACATTCTGGGTAGGAATCCAGGTGTAACCGGCCCACACGGTGGCGCGATCGCTCAGGGAATAGCCGATCGCGCCACGAAGGAAACCCTGATACCAATGGTTCCAATCATCGTCCCAACGGGATTGTCCCTCCAGCCAGATGCGGCCCTTCTCCAGGCCGGGGTCGACGAATTTCAAACTACTCTCACCCACCACCTGCAGCCAACTACCGGCATCCTGCAGCGGATCATCCTCTGCGATGGCCCCTTTCATGACGAAAGCCAGGACCATGGCCGGCGCGGCAAATTTCTTGATGCTGCTTTTCATGCGATTCCTCTATCGACCCGCCAGTTTCAACAAAGCTTTCGCCAGATTCAATGGCGTCGGCGGGCAACCGGGGATGACCAGATCCACCGGCAAGACATTGCTCACCGCCCCGCAACTGGCGTAGGAGATCCCGAATTCGCCGCCATCGGCGGCGCAACTCCCCACCGCCACGACCCATTTGGGATCGGGAGTCGCGTGATAAGCCGTCAGCAAAGCAGATTGCATGTGCCGGGAGACCGGACCTGTCACCAACAGGATGTCGGCATGACGGGGCGAGGCCACGAAATGTACGCCGAAACGTTCGATGTCATAAAAAGGGTTGTTGAGGGCATGGATTTCCAGCTCACAGCCATTGCAGGAGCCGGCATCCACCTGGCGAATGGCGAGGCTGCCATTGAACCGGCGGTCGATGACCGCTTTCAGCTCCGCGCCCAATGTTTCCATTTCCGCATCGCCAAAAGCTTTGACCGGTTCGGTGACGACACCGACCCGGAAGGTTTTGCTCAATAGCTTGATCATAAATCCTGCCCTGAATAGGAACCGTTGACCGATTTGTTGCACACGGGGAAATCCGGCACGATGTTGCCATGGATCAGCTTTTCCAGGGCGGACCAGTTGAATACGCTGGGATCGCGGGGAAAATAGCGGGCGATGCGACCTTCCTCACCGAAGCGCACGAAGCAGAGGGTTTCTCCACGCCAGCCTTCCACCAGCCCAAGACCTTCGGCGCCCGCCGGCGGGGTTTTCCAGGGCGCGAGGATTTCCCCATCCTGCAGAGCTTCCAGCAACTGCTCCAATAGCCCTAAGGATACGTATGACTCGTCGTAGCGTACCTCCAGCCGCGCGGCCACGTCGCCTTCGCCGCGGCAGACGGCCTCCACTGGCAAACCATCGTAGGGCGCGTAGGGCGCATCGCGGCGCAGATCGAAATCCATCCCCGAAGCGCGCGCCACATAGCCCAGACAACCCAATGCCGAGGCGGTTTCCTTCCGCAACACCCCGGCGGCAACCAAGCGATCTTGCAGGGAAGTATTTTCCGCCAGTAGGGGACGCAACTCGTCCAGCTCGCGGCGAAGAGCCGAGATTTGTTTGATCATGGCGAAACCGAAGCCATTGGAAATATCCCTGGCGACGCCGCCGGGAACGACCAGATCCATCAGCAAGCGATGGCCGAACCAGGCCAGATTGTCTCTCTGCCATAGCTCGCGCAAACGGCCAAACTGGTAATTGGCGAAAGCAAAGCCCACGTCGTTGCAGATGGCGCCGATATCGCCCAGATGATTGGCGATGCGCTCCCGCTCGGCGAAAATAGCCCTCAGGATCAAGGCGCGCGGCGGCGGCTCGATCCGGGCGGCGCGCTCCATGGCCATGCAAGCCGCCCAGGCGTGAGCAACGCTGCTGTCGCCGGAAACCCGGCCGGCGAGACGGGCCAATCCTGCCGGGTCGCGGTCTTCGCCGAGTTTCTCGATGCCTTTGTGGACGTAACCCAAGCGTTCCTCCAGATTCAGCACGGTTTCGCCCACGGCGAGGAAATGGAAATGCCCCGGTTCGATGATGCCGGCATGGATGGGACCGACGGGAATTTCGTACACTCCCTCGCCCTGGGCGACGATGAAGTGATAGCCATTGTCCGGCGGGGTCAGCGGGACTGGCGTGCCTGCCCTGGGAAAATCCCGGCGCAGGGGGAACTGCCCCTCCCCCCAGGCCTGATGGCGAATCCAGCGCCGCCGGTCGGGATGATCCGTGAAGACGATGCCGAACAGGTCGGCGGCATGGCGTTCCAGCCGGCTCGCCGCAGAAAAATATGGGGTGTGGGAAGGCAGCTCGGGATCGAGATCGGCCACCCGCGTACGGAACAAGGCATGATCGCCTTGTTTCTCGAAACAGGCGGTGACGATGAAAGCCGCGCCGGGCTTCTCCACCCATAGCCCCGCCCAGCGCAAACCCTGGTGTTTGGCCTCCTGGGCGGCCCGGCCCCAATCCCGGCTATTCAGTTCGAACAATCGCGCCGGCAGCAACGATTCGCCCTGCGCTTCCCCCAGTTTGACGCCCAAGCGGGCCAATTCCTCCTGGAGAGCGGGCAGCCAGGTGAACCTGGGAACGGAGCCGCGGGTCATGATCGAATCCTGATGGGCTTTGAGTAAAACATTCATTGCGGAAAGCTCCCCGCGATCAGATTGGTGGCTTGATTGAACCAGTCGGACAGGAATCCGGGTATGGCCAAACCCAGCCACAGCACCAGTCCCAGATGCGCCATGATCGGCCAGTGGTTGACCTTGACCGCTTTCTGCCCCTGCGGGGCCAGTCCGTAAACCATGGGCTGCAGATTGCGAAACAAGCCGGCGAAAGCGATGCCTATCCCCAACAGCAGCAGCGGGGTCAGCCAGGGATGGATATGCATGGTGGCGGTGAGCAGCAGGAATTCACTGGTGAATACGCCGAAGGGCGGAAAGCCGGCGATGGCCAGTGTACCCACCGTCAAGCCCCAGCCGATCACCGGCTGGGTTTTGATGAGCCCGCGAATGTGCTCGATTTTTTGCGTCCTGGCGATCTGGGCGGCATGACCGACGGTGACGAAAATCGCCGATTTGGTCAGCGAATGCACGGTCATGTGCAACAGGGCGGCGAAGGTGGCCAAGGGCCCGCCCATGCCGAAAGCGAAGGTCATCAAGCCCATATGCTCGATGGATGAATAGCTGAACAAGCGCTTGATATCGCGTTGGCGATGCAGGAACAACGCCGCCACCAGAAACGACAACAGGCCGAATCCCATCATCAGATAACCCGCCAGGGGCGATCCCACCGAACCGTCCACCAGCATCTTGCAGCGCACCACGGCATACAAGGCATCATTCAGCAACAGGCCGGACAGCACCGCCGACATCGGCGTGGGGCCTTCCGAATGGGCATCCGGCAGCCAGTTGTGCAGCGGCGCCAGACCGATCTTGGTGCCATACCCCACCAGCAGGAACACGAAAGCCAGTTCCATCACCGTGGGATTCAACTGCGAGGCATGCTCGTACAACACCGACCAGAGCAAGGCCCGATCTCCCAAGCCCCCCATCTGGTTGGCGGCGAAATAGAGCAGGACGGTGCCGAACAGGGCCTGGGCGATGCCGACGCCGCACAGGATGAAATATTTCCAGGCCGCTTCGATGGATTCCGGCGTGCGGTAAAGGCTCACCAACAACACCGTGGCCAAGGTCGCACCTTCCATGGACACCCACAGGATGCCCATATTGTTGGTGGCCAGCACCAGGTACATGCTCAACATGAAGCCCTGGTACATGGCGTGGTAGAGGCGCAGGCGCGTGTCGTTCAGGCGTCCGTGATTGCGCTCGTTTTCCATGTAGGGGCCGGAAAAGATGGCGGTCGTCATGCCGACGAACCCCGTCAGCACGATCAGATAGACATTGAAGGCATCGACGCGAAACTGTTTGCCGGGCAGGGTGATGATGCCGTCGATCAGCACGTCCACGGCCAGCACCAGGGTAAGCACGAAGGTGAAGACGCAGATCAGGACATTCACTCTTCCAGCCCGCAGACGATGGCCGAAACTCGCCAGGAACGCCATGCCGAGCAGGGGTACGAGCAGAACCAGGTAAAGCGCGATCATCGTTCCACCTCGCTCAAGCGATTGAGCTGATCCACATCGAGGGAATCGATGCTGGAGCGGATATGGAAGAAGAACACGCCGAACAGCACGGCGGCCACCAACACGTCAAAAGCGATGCCCAGCTCCACCACCATGGGCATGCCCTGGGTGGAGGCGACGGCGGCGAAGAACAGGCCATTCTCGATGGACATGAAGCCGACCACATGGGTCACCGCCTGCCGCCGGGAAATCATCAGCAACATGCCCAGCAGCACCACCGCCAGACTGACCGCGATGGTGTTGCGGGTCGCCAGGCTGGAAAGCTGCTCGATGGGCAGCACTACATAATAACTGAACATCACCAAAGCCGCCGCCGCCGTCATGGTGTAAGCCGGGTAGAGCACGGTCTCCACCTCGCGGTGGATGTCCAGCCGGATGATCAGCCGATGCAGCATCAGCGGGATGAGGATGGCTTTCAGCACCAAGGTGATCAGCGCCGAAACATAGAGGTGATGGAATTGCGTGACATAGGCCGAAAGCGCCGTGGTCATGCTCACCATCAGACCCTGCCAGGCGAATACATAGATCAGGCCGAACAGGCTGCGTTGCGCCAGCATCAGGAATGAGGTGAATACCACCAGTGCGGCGATGAACAGGATCGCCTGCTCGTAAAAGGTATATTGCGTGATGTCCATCAATTTCCGACCTCCAGGATGATGTGGCTGAGCATGCCCAACAGGCTCAGCAGATAGGCGAAACCCAGAAATTCCGGCACCCGGAACAGGCGCATCTTGGCGAACAGGGTTTCACAGACGGGTAGAATGATGCCCAGCACCAATAGCTTGGCCATGATGGCGAGGAAGCCGTAACCCATCTCCTGGGGGCTGAAATCATGGGCGATGCCCCAGGGCAGGAAGATATTGGCGATGAGGACTCCGTACAACATCAGCCGGATCTGGCTGGCCCATTCGATGAACGCCAGATGCCGGCCGCTGTATTCCAGGATCATCGCTTCGTGGATCATGGTCAGTTCCAGATGGGTGGCGGGGTTGTCCACCGGGATGCGGCCGGTCTCGGCCACCGCCACCAATAACAAGCCGGCCAGGGCGAAGATGAATGAGGGCCTAAGCACCAGCCCGCTGTTCAGCACATAGTCGATGGCGGTGGATAGATTGGTGGTGGAGGCGCTCATGGCCAGGGTGAATACCGCCATCAGCATGGCGGGTTCGGCCAGGGAGGCGATGGTCATCTCGCGCGAGGAACCCATGCCGCCAAACGCCGTGCCCACGTCCATGCCGGCCAGGGCCAGGAAGAACCTGCCCAACGCGAAAAAACCCACCAGTACGATGATGTCGGCGATGGCCGATGTCGGCATGTGCGCCGCGACGAAAGGCACGATGGCCGCCGACAGCACGGCGCTGGCGAAGACCACATAGGGCGCGAATTCGAACAGCCAGGAAGCCGAATCGGCCACCACCGGCTGCTTGCGGAACAATTTTGCCAGTTCGCGGTAAGGCTGCACCAGAGAGGGTGCTTTTCGGTTTTGCAACCGACATTTGACCCATTTGATCCACCCGGCCAACAAGGGCGCGAGGGACGCGAACAGAACGGTTTCCAGAAAGGCGAGTATCCAATCCATCAGCTGACGACCCCCAATAGGATGAGCAGGGTGAAAAAGGAATAAGCGATGTAGGTGCGTATGTTGCCGGTCTGAATGCGCGCCACCTGGCGCGCACCATCCTCGACCCAGCGGGCGATGGGAAGATAAACGAGCTTCCAGGAGCGGTCGGAGATCTCCAGATGGTAGGCGACAGCGATGACTTGCAAGGGGTCGCCGGGGGATGACGAAGACCGGGAAGTCTCGTGCTGGGTCCATACCGGAAAGAAGACGCGGCGAATCGGCTGGCTAAAGGCATTGCCCGTGTATTGCATCTTCGGCGAGAGACCGCCGAAACCGCAGTCCCAAGGCGGGGCGCGGCGAACTGGCAGCGAATCTTTATGGTTGGCGAGCTTCCAGGCCCCCCAGGCGGTGGCCGTGACGGCCAGCAGCACCAGGATGGGCGCATAAGAAGCCATTTCCGAGGAGCCCGGGGTCAGCCACAGCCAGCCTCGCGCCGAGGCCGAGGGCAGGCTTTGCCCGATGAGCAACTGGCTGACATTGTCCAGGGCGTCGATGACGGCAGAGGGAAACAGGCCGAGCAACAAACATAACAAGGCCAGCAAGCCGGGTCCCGCCAACATGCCGGGATGGGCGACTTCACGGGCATGGGCCGCGTGATGGCTGCGCGGCTTGCCCAGGAAAGCAACGCCGTAGAGCTTCACGAAAGCCATGGCCGCCACGGCCCCGGTGAGCGCCAAGACGGCGGCGGTCACCGGGATGACGCTGCGCAGCACCCCGCTATGCAGGGACGAGGCTTGCAGGGCGGTCTGGAACACCAGCCATTCGGAGACGAAACCGTTCAGCGGCGGTAACGCCGAAATGGCGATGCAGCCGATGAGAAAGATGACCGAAGTCTTCGGCATGCGTTTGATCAACCCGCCCATGTGCTCCAGATCCTGCTCGTGGGTCTGGTGTAGCACCGAACCGGCGCACAGGAACAACAGACTCTTGAACAAGGCATGGTTGAGCATATGGTAAAGCGCGGCCATCAATCCGATGACCCCCAGTTGCGCGTGGTCCCTGCCCAGGAAGATCATGGCCAGTCCGAGCCCCATGAAGATGATGCCGATGTTTTCCACCGAGGAATAGGCCAAAAGGCGCTTCAAATTGGTCTGCACCACGGCGTAAAGCACCCCCAGCACGGCGGAGCCGGTGCCCAGGATCAGCACGCTCAGCCCCCATTGCCATTGCACGTCGCCCAGCAGATCGAAAGCGAAGCGAATCAGGCCATACACGGCGATTTTCAGCATCACCCCGCTCATCAGCGCGGAAATATGCGAAGGCGCCACCGGATGAGCCTCCGGCAACCAGGCATGGATGGGCACCAAACCTGCTTTCATGCCGAAGCCGAATAGGGCCAAAACGAAAGCGACCGTTCCCCAGCCGGACGAAAGATGGGTAGGGCGCATGGACTCGAACGTGAAATTCCCGGAGAAGCCCGCCAGGACACCGAAGCCCAGGATGATCGCCAAAGCGCCCACTTCCGCCATGAGCAGATACAGGAAAGCGGCCCGGCGGTTGGCGGGATGCTCGTGCTGGTAGGCGACCAGGAAATAGCTGGCCACCGACATGAGTTCCCAGCCGATCATGAAAAAGAAAGCGTCGTCCGCCAACAGCACCAGTTC
>JAQTSI010000134.1 GCA_028711365.1 Methylococcaceae bacterium | reverse complement strand
GAGGAAACCGTCACCGTCCGCTACAACGACTTTCGCCGCGAGACCGTCACCGTCAATCAGCGCGGCGGCACCCGCCAGTACCGCTTCGACGCCTGGGGCAATCCGATACGGATCGTCGAGGAAAACGGGGCTGTTCATCAATACGCCTACGACCCCGCCAACCCCTACAATCGCATCAGCAAGACCGACCCGCTGAATCAGGTGACGTCCTATCAATACGACGCCATCGGCAACGTCGTCAAGATCAACCTGCCCTCCCAACGGACCCATCCGCCGCAAAACGATGCGCTGACCTACTTCGATTTCAACGGTTTCAACCAGCCGCAACGTACCCAGGATGCCCGCGGCCATTGGACGGTATTGAAATACGATACCCAAGGCAATCTGACCGAAACCCTGCGCCTGAAACATGGCGCGGCGGTGCCTGGCATCCCCTACACGCCGGTGGCGGGCGATCTCGCCAGTTGGACGGTCAATGGCTACGATGCTTATGGCAACCCGGTCACGGTCAAGCGCATCCGCGACTTCGCCGGGCAGATCGCCAATGCGGCGGGCGACAGCGGGCCTATTCTGACCACGGGCTATGATGCCAATGCGCTTTACCCGGTCTCGCTCACGCGGCATGGGGACCGGACCGGCGATGGCATCGCCGATTTACCGGATGACGTTGCTTCCTACTTGGTTTATGACAACCTGGGGCGCCCACGAACCGGCATCGACGGCGACTGGCAGATGGTCCGTACCGTTTACGATGCTGACGACAAGCTGATCCGGGCGAACGATGCGGTCAGCTATTGGTATTTTCACGACATGACGTATGACCCGAACGGCAACCTGGAGGAAGATCGGCTCAATCTATACGGCAAGCAGGGGGATAGCCAGGTGACGACCTACGACGGGGCCGACCGGCGCAGTACCCGGATCGACGCCGGCGGCAACGTTACCCGCTATGCCTACGATACCGCCGGCAATCTCACCCAACTGATCGACCCGGACGGCTATACAGTAGGGTTCGACTATGACGCCGTCAACCGGGTAATCGCCCGATACGACGGCGAAGGCCGGCGGGAGAACACGGTGCGCGATGCCGCCGGCAGGGTCAAGACCACCACCGATGCCAATGGCAATGTTTGGACCCAAACCTACTGGGACGGCACGCGGGCCGGTCGGCTGCGGCAGATCGTCCAGCCTCAGGTGAGCGGCTTCGGCGGGCAACGGGCGCAGGCCTTCGACTACGACGCCCACGGCAACCTCACCCAGTTCAACGACCTGCCCGCCGACGGCGGCGCCGCGCAGGTCAGCCTGAACACTTACGATGCGCTGGATCGCCTGGTCCGTCAGGTCGGCCCGGTCTATATCGATCAAGACCCCAGTTCCTTCACCTATAACCTGCCGATCCGGCCGGTGACGCGGCAGGTTTACGACAACCTGGGGCGTCTGGTGGCAGTCATGGCGGGCAAGACCACGGCCGATGGCGGTAGCGCCATCGATCCCGACACCGGCGCCTCCGGCTCGGATACCGTCAGCACCCAAGTCAGCTACGTCTACGACGACTTCGGGCGCAAGCTGCAAGAGACCGATGCCAACGGGCAAAGCACCGGCTACACCTACGGTGTCTTCAACAACCTGTGGGCGACCACTTATCCCAACGGGCACACGCTGCACTATATCTGGGGCCACGGCCATCAGTTGTTGAGCGTGACCGCCGAGGATGGGCGCAATCTCTTCTACACCCGCAACCCACTGGGCCAGGTGACCCGGGCCGAGACCTGGAGCGCCGCGCCCAGCAGCCTGCTCGCCGCTTACGACTACCGCTACGACGCCAGCCACCGCCTGCAATCGGTCACCGACAGCCGGGGCAACAAGACCCTGAGCTACGACTACAGCCCCGGCGGGCGGCTGAACTATGTGCAGGATAGCGACGGCAACCGCACCGACTACCGCTACGACTCGGTGGGGCGCTTCGCCGGGGTATGGGCGCCCAACTACGACTATGTCCAATTCGACTTGGACGACGCCGGACGGCTGGTGCAGAAGCGCTATCCCTCGGGTGCCACCACGCGCTACGACTGGAACCCCGACAACAGCCTCAAGCAAGTTAGCCACCAAAATGGCGCCGCGATCCTGGCGCAGTCGACTTACGGCTACGACGGCTTTGGCCAAAGGAGCAGCGTCAGCGAAACCCTTGCCGGATTGGGGACGCTCAACACCGCCTACGGCTATGACAACCTCAACCGGCTGATCGGCGTCGACAACGGCAACCCCGCGCAGAGGGAAAGCTACCGCTACGATCCCTTGGGCAACCGCGTCCTGAAACAAGTCGGCGGCGCCAGCACCGCTTATGTCTACGACAGCGCCAACCAGTTGATCGAAACTCATGCCGGCGCGAGCGGCGGCGCCCTCACCGGCGCTTTTGTCTACGACAATGCTGGCAACCTCACGCAAAGCTGCCAGGGCGTTGGCGTGAGCCGGACGGCGACGGGCTGCACCGGCAGCATCAGCACGACGCTAGGCTGGGATAGCTTCAATCAACTGGCCCAAGTCAACGGCGCCTCCTCCTCCAGCTATGTCTACGACGACCAGGGCCGGCGCATCCAGAAGACCGAGGGCGCAGTAACCACCGCCTACGTCTACGACGGACAAAATATCCACGGCGAATACCCCGACTGGGGCGCCCCCCAAGCCGTCTATGCCCACGCGCCGGGCCTGGACCATCCACTCAGCCGCATCACCGGCGCCACCAATCTGCCCACCGCCACGGCGGCCTACTATCATGAGGACGGCTTAGGTTCCCTGCTGGCCACCAGCAACGCAGCAGGAACCGTCACCGCCAGCCAACGCTTCGGCGCGTTCGGCAATCCGGTGGCCCAGAGCGGCGCCATCCCCCAATTTGGCTACACGGGAAGGGAGCCGGACGCCAGCGGTTTGATGTATTATCGAGCCCGATACTACGACCCCGGCATCGGCCGCTTCATCAGCCGCGACCCGATCGGCTTGGCCGGCGGGATCAACCGCTACACCTACGTGGGGAATACTCCGATCAATAAGGTTGATCCACTGGGTTTGGACGGAGAAGGGGCGGCTCGATGGGCGGAAGAGCAGGTTGGAAGCATGCTCTACAACCGCTTAATACCGCATTCTGGAATGGAACTACCTTTCTGCGGTATTGGTTCTTATAAATGCAATATTTTTGTGAATGATGCTCTCGTGGCTGGTGGCAACCCACCGCCTTTAATTGATAACCGTCCTGCGTTAGCCGGAGAATGGGCAAATCCAAATATAAAAATCCAAGACTATGTAGTTGTGCAAGGTGCGCTCCAACGTGGCGACATAATTGCGGTGTCATTACCTGGCAACGAAAACTACTCCGGACATGTTGGTATCTATGTACCGCAGAACAACGGAAGCGACGGTACTGTTTCAGTTAGTAGCAGAGAAGACAAGGTCGTTCATAACGATTGGGGTTTTCGTCCAGATGACCCGCCAGCTACCATTCGTCGCTGGGTAGGAGATGAGATAGCAAACACGCTCACGCGGCAAGGTGCAACTGACCTGAATAGCGCCGTCTGGGGTGGCATTATGGGCAGCAGCAATTATTCTGGTTCTGGAGCATCCGGAACCGTGCGCCTTGGCAAATAAAACAGTATTGGCTAATTAGAGATAGAGATTGGCGGCTTTGAAGATGAAGAACCTACCATCCCGGCGTTTTTGGGTCGGCCTCTTATTCGCAATTGTTCCAGTGCACATTTTCTATGCCTGCCTCGATTATGTAAGAGTTGGATATTTACTCTGGTATAATCCTGAAGATATGAGTTTTGGAGAAACTTACATTAGCGCCATGATTGGGCACCTAGTATCGTTTGGAATTCCATTGCCATTCTCCTATATCATTGCACCGTTTTCTTTTTCCGTACTTTACGTCGTTAAATGGCGCAGAATGCTCAAACTAAACCGAATATCATCAATCTGGGGAAGTATCTTAGCTGTCTATTTTTTCTTAATTTTTGATATTTTCGAGTTTATGATGGCAGAAGCTGGCTCACCGAAAGATCTGGCATTGGATCGAAATATTTATCTATTAGCGGCATTGCTGTTAGGTCCAATTTTTATCGGCGCAATCCTCACTTGGACGCTCAGGACCGCAGTATGGGTAGAGCATAGCGAGCCTGTATGAAACCTGCGGAATCCAGATGAACGGAGTCAACAATCATCCCGTCGCCCTATAGCTCACAGGTTTGTGGCTCCGCTCCTTCCTGGATTTCGTTGCACTTCATCCAGGGCTACGCTGATATGACTCGGTAGGGCGCTTCGCCGGGGTGTGGACGCCCAACTACGACTATGTCCAGTTCGACTTGGACGACGCCGGACGGCTGGTGCAAAAGCGCTATCCCTCCGGTGTCACCACGCGATATGACTGGAACCCCGACAACAGCCTCAAGCAGGTCAGCCACCAAAATGGCGCCGCGATCCTGGCGCAGTCGACTTACGGCTACGACGGCTTTGGCCAAAGGAACAGCGTCAGCGAAACCCTTGCCGGATTGGGGACGCTCAACACCGCCTACGGCTATGACAACCTCAACCGGTTGATCGGCGTCGACAACGGCAACCCCGCGCAGAGGGAAAGCTACAGCTACGATCCGCTGGGCAACCGCGTCCTGAAACAGGTCGGCGGCGCCAGCACCGCCTATGTCTACGACAACGCCAACCAGTTGCTGGAAACGCATGCCGGCAGTCTGGCCGGGCCGCTCAGCGCCGCTTTTGTCTACGACAATGCCGGCAACCTCACGCAAAGCGGCCAGGGCGTTGGCGTGACTCGGACGGCGACGAGCTGCACCGGCAGCACCAGCACGACGCTAGGCTGGGACAGCTTCAATCAACTGGCCCAAGTCAACGGCGCCTCCTCCGCCAGCTATGTCTACGACGACCAGGGCCGGCGTATCCAGAAGACCGAAGGCGCCATCACCACCGCCTACGTCTACGACGGACAAAATATCCATGGCGAATACCCCGACTGGGGCGCCCCCCAAGCCGTCTACGCCCACGCGCTGGGCCTGGATCATCCCCTCAGCCGCATCACCGGCGCCACCAACCTGCCCACCGCCACGGCCGCCTACTATCACGAGGACGGCTTAGGTTCGCTGCTGGCCACCAGCAACGCAGCAGGAACCGTCACCGCCAGCCAACGCTTCGGCGCCTTCGGCAATCCGGTGGCCCAGAGTGGCTTCGGCTACACCGGAAGAGAACCGGACGCCAGCGGTTTGATGTATTATCGAGCCCGGTATTATGATCCCGGCATCGGCCGCTTCATCAGCCGCGATCCGATCGGACTGGCCGGTGGGATCAACCGCTACGCCTACGTCGGCAGCAACCCGATCAATTTCAATGATCCGGAAGGGTTGTTGGTGAATCAGGTATCCAATGCCTTTGATGCCGGGAAAACTTATTTCAGCAATAACCCCGGAGTTGCCGCCGACATTGGCGTTGGCTTTACACCGGCGGGTGTCTATGCCGATATTTACGGCGCCGCTACCGGCAAAACGTTGTTCGGTGGCCAGGATCTTTCCGGGTGGGAGCGAGGCCTCGGTCTGATCCCGGGCGTGTCGGAGTTGGCCGGCGTGGTGCGCGGGGTCAATAAAGTTGATAACATTGTTTATGGACAACTGGATAATCTTGGCCGCCCGACAGGAGTATCCGCGACGATTACACAGGACATGATTGGCACGGGAACTAAAGCAAATCAAAGTATTATTCCGCCAGGATACGTACAGGATGAAGGGCTTGCCCGCGGTCACCTTTTAGGAGCTCAATTGGGAGGAAGCGGGGCAGACGCCAGAAATCTTGTTACAATACAACAAGCTCCCGCAAACACGCCGGTTATACGAGGATATGAAACTCAGGTAAGAAATGCGGCCGAACAGGGTGAAACCATTCACTATTCCTCAACCCCAATATATCATGGGGAAAATTCGATACCTTGCGGAATTACGCTTTCAGCAACGGGTTCTAATGGAACCTGCTTGAATGTGACTGTCCTGAACCCACCAGGGAAATGAGGGGGCAATGAAATCGACCATTTCCAATATCAGAACCATACTTCGTCCACCCGTATCGCCGGTCGATCCACCCGATAGTTTGATCTGGAATAATCTTGAAATTAATGGATTAATCCTTCCATTAGATTATAAGGAATTTTTAGAGTTATATGGCAGCGGACATATCGACAATTTTATTTTTTTATTTAATCCACGATCCAGGAATCAAAACCTAAATCTCTCATTACAGATAGAGCTACAGCTTCAGGCGCTACGGGACTTAAAAAAATTGTTTGATATAGATATACCTTACAGCCTATTTCCAACAAAAGGTGGAATCTTACCGTTCGGAGCGACAGATAACGGTGACATTCTATTCTGGATTACAAGAGGTGAACCAAATGACTGGACTATAGTAGTAATGGACAGTAGAGCACCAGAATGGAGTGAGCACAATACAAATATGTTAGACTTTCTTTTTGATATTCTTAAGAAAAACATTAATTGCCCTATTTTTCCGCAGGGCTTCCCAAGCGAACAGCCCGACTTTAAGCCTTCTTTGAAAGCAGGGTAGCGGCCGAAGATAGAGGCCACACTTTATTCCCTTCTTGCTCCAAAGAAAAGTCACCATAAAATGACATAACTGATTGATAAATTGGTAATTTCATACATCTCGTAGCAAGCGTAGACTGGATGAAGCTTGCGGAATCCAGGTGAACGGAGCCAACAATCGTCCCGTCGCCCTATAACTCACAGGTTGGTGGCTCCGTTCCTTCCTGGATTTCGTTGCACTTCATCCAGGGCTATGTGATACGACTCGGTGGGGCGCTTCGCCGGGGTGTGGGCGCCCAACTACGACTATGTCCAGTTCGACCTGGACGACGCCGGCAGAGTATTGCAGAAGCGCTATCCCTCGGGTGTCACCATGCGCTATGACTGGAACCCCGACAACAGCCTCAAGCAGGTCAGCCACCAAAACGGCGCCGCGATCCCGACCCTCGGCTATATGCATGGATATCTACACAAGTCCCCTCCCCCGCAGGGGGAAGGTTAGGGTGCAATACTGTTGAATTAAGCCGTCATACCGGCATGGATCGCCGGTATCCAGTCGACAGGGACGTTACTCCGGCCGCCATCCATGGAGTCTGGGTTCCGGCATTCCCTGCCGGAAAGACGAGCCAAGAGCTTATTTCAACAGCATTGGGGTTAGGGTGGGGGTAGAAGCTGGACGTAGCTCGATGACTTTGAATCGAACCTTGCCCCAGGAGATGGCCGATGTCGAAGAAGGATTTTGACCATAACGGATCTTTGCGATTGAGTGACTGGATTCCATTTCTGCCGCCAGCCTGTCGTGGAAGCCTATAGCTCGTTCGATCATAGAAGTCAGTAAGTTCTGTGCACCATCGGGGGCTTTCATCATGGCTTTATCATCTATCACTTTATATAGGATGAACAGGAATGGAAGGGATGGAATAGAAGTGATAGGTGGCAAGCATCATGGCGGCGTTCGACCCCCATCCCACCCTTCTCCCTGCTAGGGGGAAGGAGTGATGACTTGTGTATCCGGTATCGCTCAGCCCTGCTGCTGCCGCTGCAGGGCCTTTTCTTCATGGGCAAAGAACGTGTTCTTCAAGGATAAGAAGTCTTTTTCTTCATGGGCAAAGAACACGTTCTCCAAGGATAAAGAGCCTCTTCGTCATGGGCAAAGAACATATTCTTCAAGGATAAGGAGTCTTTTTTCTCATGGGCAAAGAACGCGTTCTCCAAGGATAGAGAGCCTCTTCTTCATGGGCAAAGAACATGTTCTTCAAGGATAAAGAGCCTCTTCTTCATGGGTAAAGAACGTGTTCTTTCGAGGGGATCTGCGCGAGATTCATCCCATCAACTTCGTGCTGGACGCGCATTTGCGGAAGCCGTTCTAGGGAGCATCCCTGCACGGATCGGGATTGGCAATCCCGACCCGAACATTTGGACTCGGGCGTGATGTCCGACCCGGCGTCATATCCAAAACATTGCGACAGGGTGCATACCCCGTCGCGCTTCGCGCTTCAACCAGCTGGCCCAGATCAGCGGCGCCACGACGACCCTGGAAGGCGCATCCTGAAGACTGCTAGTAGACGGTAGCGCTGACCACCCGGAAGGGGCGCTACTTGGTGGTTTTCAGGTTGGCGAAAGGAAATTACTTCTGGTCATGGAACATTTCCCATAATAGAATTAATACATAGAAAGTATCGGCACAGGCATTGCCCATACCAGAATATACTGATATTACAATGCATAGACAAATGTAACGTTTGCGGAGTTTTCATGTGGCAATTCATCGGATTCGTGAATTTTTGAGCCCTGTGCCTCAATGGTTGCGGCTCATATTTTTTCTTGTCGGTTATTTTATGCTGAACTATATATATTTTCTATTCCCGAATGAGGTGTTGATCGATGTCGTTTACTTCCAGGGTATGGCGATTATTTGCGCAGATTTGATCAACTTCGTCGCTCCTCTGGAAGCGGTTGCTGCATTAAAAAACCACCTGGCTTCATCCCATGCCAATCTGGAAATTATCCGAGGCTGTGACGGCGCCGGAGCGCTTTTTTTAATAATCGCCGCGATCCTGGTTTCTCCTTCGACGTTCTGCCGCAAATTGTTTGGCTTGATATTGGGGATGGCTCTGATCTATGTCCTCAATCTGATCCGTATCAGTGGCCTTTACTTTGTCATCGCTTATCAACCCGACTGGTTTTTGCTGGTACACACTTATCTTGCGCCTACGTTGATCATAGCCGTTGGATGCCTTTATTTCGCCTGGTGGGTATTCGGTTCGACGCACAAGGCTCATGAGCCGTCGTGAATTGATCTTGCTGTCCTGGAAGGGATTGTTGGCATGCTCGATACTGTCCTGCCTGGGCTGGTATTTCGGCGAATGGCTGGGTAATGGCTTATTGCCCATGATCGAAATGGTGCTCCGCTTACTCGCCCCGGAGTTTTCTCCCGCGCTGAAAGTGGTTCCCGAATCGCATGATTATTTGATCCAGTTATCCTTATGGGCGCTACACCCGATCCCATTGACATCCAGCCGCGTCATTCCATCGGGACAAGAACTGACTGTGGGCACCCATTTGATGCATACCCTCGTCCCTATGGTCATCGAGCTATCGATCTTGCTGGTCTGGCCCGTTCAGCATTGGACCCAGCGCTGGGTGTTGCTATCGTTCGGTCTGATCACGGTCCTCTCGGTGATAGCGCTCATCACACCCGCCTTATTGTTGGGGCTGTTGGAAATCAGCTTCCAGGAAGCCGCTCTACAACTCAATGAACCTCGCACGAAGCCCTGGGTCCTGAGCTGGATGATCTTCTGCGAAATGGGCGGGCGTTGGCTATTGCCGATCGCCGCTGCGTGTTGGTGTATTCAACTGCAGCGGTGGCTGCGCAGCGACATAGCCTAGGTGGAACTGGCTAAATCCAGGCCAACGGAGTCAACAATCATCCCGTCGCCCTATAACTCACAGCTTTGTGGCTCCGTTCCTTCCTGGATTCGTTGCATTTCGTCCAGCTATGCCCAGCCGCCTGCGATGATCGCCCTCGACAAATGGGCCGTTTGAAATTCAAATCCGGCTTTGCGTGTTCCCTCTCCCGGCATGGGTTAAAATGCCGCATACATTCGGTTCTGCGGTCAAGGGAGGTCAGTCGTGTTTGAAATCATCGTTGCCGGTGGTTGGGTCATGGGGCCCATCATCGCCTCTTCCATCGTCGCCATGGCGATCATCTGCGAGCGGTTGTGGGCGCTACGGGCGGAAAAAGTCATTCCTCGCCAACTGGCGACACAGGTCTGGAATCTGTATCGCAAGAATCAACTGGATGCCTCGAATCTGCGCACCATACGCAATAATTCCGCGCTGGGCGCGGTGATAGCGGCCGGCATCGCGAATTATCCCCATGGCCGGGAAGTGATGAAGGAAAGCCTGGAACAGGCCGGACGCCAAGTGGTGCACCAAATGGGGCGATATCTCAATACCTTGGGCACCATCGCCTCGATTTCGCCCTATCTGGGGTTGTTGGGCAGCGTGCTGGGCATGATCAAGGTATTTTCCGCCTTCTCCGTCAGCCACGGGCTCAGCGACCCGATGCATCTGGCAGGCGGCATTTCGGAAATCCTCATCACCACCGCCTCGGGACTGGTGGTGGCCATTCCCAGCCTGATGTTTCACCGCTATTTCGAGGGCCGTGTCGACGAGCTGGCCTTGCAACTGGAACAAGAAGCTCTGCATCTGATCGAAATGATGCACGGCGAGCGAGAAGAGTGAAAGACCGATGAATTTCCGTCCCCATGGCCGCTATAAGCCGGAACTCAACCTCATCCCGCTGATCGACGTGCTCATCGTGTTGCTGATTTTCCTGGTGTTGACCACGACTTTCAGCCGCGAGGCCGCCATGCACATCAGCCTGCCCGAGGCTGGTTCCCCCGCCGAAGAACAACCGAAAGGCATCGAACTGGTGATCGACAAGGAAGGGCATTACCTGATCAATGGGCACCAAACCCTCAACAATCAGATGGAGACGCTGAAAAAAGCCTTGCTGGAAGCCGCCGGCGAAAACAAGGATCCTTTGATCACCATCAGCGCCGACAAGAGCGCGCAGCATCAGTATGTGATGAGCGCCCTGGATGCCGCTGGGCAGTTGGGTTTCGTACACATCACTTTTGCCGCCAAAGCGATGGAGCAACCCTGAGCTTGGCGATGAAACCGGCCGATTGGCTGCAACAACGGTGGTATGAGCAGCGCCCCCCCTTAAGCTTGGTGGCGCTGTCCGGGCTGTTCCGCGCGGCCGTAGTGCTAAGGCGGCTGGCTTACCATCGAGGCTGGAAGCCCGCCGAGCGCCTGCCAGTCCCGGTCATCGTGGTGGGCAATCTCACCGTGGGCGGAACCGGCAAGACGCCGTTGACCATCTGGCTGGCACAATTTCTGGCTGCGCAAGGTTTCAAACCCGGCGTGATCAGCCGAGGCTATGGCGGGCGCAAACAGAAAAAGCCCCGGCCGGTTTTCTCCGACAGCGATCCTCGTGAAGTGGGTGACGAGCCGGTACTCATCGCCCGCCGAACCGCCTGCCCGGTCTATGTGTTCCCCCGCCGCGCCGAGGCCGGGCGGGCCTTGCTGGCGGCATGCGCTTGCGACATCCTCGTCGCTGACGATGGTCTCCAGCATTATGCCCTGGCGCGGGATGTGGAAATCGCCGTGGTGGATGGCGAACGCCGCCATGGCAACGGCTATTGCCTGCCCGCAGGGCCTTTGCGGGAACCGATGGAGCGCTTGGCGGAGGCGGATTTGATCGTCTGCCAAGGCAGGGCGCAGGTCAACGAATTCGAATTGTCCCTAAACGGCGATGAAGCGGTGAATCTGGCGGATGAGCGCATCAGAAAACCCTTGACCGAATGCCGCGGCATGAAGCTTTCCGCCATCGCCGGCATCGGCAATCCCGGGCGATTTTTTGCCCGCTTGCGCCAGGCAGGGCTGGACTTCGAGGAGCATCCATTTCCCGACCATCATGACTATACCCCGCAGGAGCTGAGCTTCGGGGATGAGGGGGCGCTATTGATGACCGAGAAGGATGCCGTCAAATGCCGGGCTTTTGCCGGCCCTCATCATTGGTACGTGCCGGTGCGGGCCGAATTGCCGCCCGGCTTCGGCGAGAAAATATTACAACGACTGAAGGCGATACGCGATGGACAAAAAACTGCTTGATATCCTGGTCTGTCCGCTGTGCAAGGGCGAGTTGATCTATAAAAAAGAGGAGAAGGAACTCATCTGTAAGGCCGACCGACTGGCTTATCCCATCCGCGATGAAATCCCGGTGATGCTGGATAGCGAGGCTCGCAAGCTCAGCCTGGAAGAATACGACGCCCTGGCCAAATCCCATCCGGTGGGTTGATGGTCGAGTTCAAGATCGTCATTCCGGCCCGCTACGGTTCCAGCCGTCTGCCGGGCAAGCCCTTGCTGGACATCGCCGGACGGCCGATGATCGTCCATGTCTGCGAAAGAGCACTGGAAGCCGGCGCGGCTGAAGTCGTGGTGGCCACGGACGACGAGCGCATCGTGGACGCCGTGGCGGGATTGCCGGTCTCGGCGGTGATGACCCGCCCGGACCACCACAGCGGTACGGAACGCATCGCCGAAGTCGTCGATCTTCTCGGCTGGACCGACGCGGCCATCGTCGTCAACCTGCAGGGGGACGAGCCTTTGATCCCGCCGGATCTCAAAAGGCGCTTGGCCCGGTTGTTGGCGAGGCAGGACGTGGCTGAAGTCGCGACTTTGGCGGCACCCATCCACGAGCGTGAGGAAATATTCAATCCCAACGCGGTGAAAGTCGTGCTCGACCGTGATGGCCACGCCCTCTATTTCAGTCGCGCGCCGATTCCCTGGCACCGCGATGGATTCGCCAGTGCCGAGAGCACCTTGCCGCATGATTTTCCCTGGTTGCGCCATATCGGTATTTACGCCTACTCGGTGGGTTTTCTGCGCCGCTATGTGGCCTGGCCGCATTCTCCCCTGGAAAGCATCGAATCCCTGGAGCAACTGCGTATCCTGTGGATGGGGGAGCGCATCCTCGTCCTGCCGGTGGAGCAGGCGCCCGAAGCCGGCGTCGATACCGAGGACGATCTGCTGCGGGTGAGGGAAAGGCTGAACGGTGATCCCCCCTTGCGGCTAGTCGCCAGTTGATGCATGAGGCAGTGGCTGATCGGGTTGGGGGGAATGGCTGTGCTGGCGGCCGGCGTGATGGGCTGGAATATGGGCTCCCAAACCACGATGCCCGTGCAAGCGGTCCGGGTCGTCCGGGGTGAGATCACCGCCTCCATCTCGGCGACCGGCACGGTGGCGAGTGTCGTGGATGTCAAATTGGCGCCGCCGGCTTCCG
>JAQTSI010000133.1 GCA_028711365.1 Methylococcaceae bacterium | reverse complement strand
TTTGCGGAAACGATCAGTCAGATTAGGGCTTTTTCCCCTCACCCGCTGGGAGAGGGGTCAGGGGTGAGGGCCGGCGGACGTGCCGGGTTTATCGTACCGACTGGCATCGCCACCGACGACAGTACCAAAGCCTTTTTCGCCGATGTCACCCAAAACGGCCGGCTGGTCAGCCTGTATGACATCGAAAACCGCGATGCAGTTTTCCCGGCGGTGCATCGCAGCTACAAATTCTGCCTGCTGACGCTGGGTCTCGCAGAACAGGCCGAGTTCGTCTGTTTTGCCAGCCAAGTCGATCAACTGGCCGATGCCCGGCGCCGTTTCCGCTTGAGTCCCGAAGAATTCCGCCTGATCAACCCCAACACGCTCACCTGCCCGGTGTTCCGCAGCGAGCGTGACGCCGAACTAACCAAAAAGCTCTACCGCGCCGCGCCGGTGCTGATCCGGGATGCGCACGGAACCGACATTGCCGATGCTTGAGTTGTCTATGTTTGAGCAGTAGGCTTTCCCTCATCGATTCAAAGATTACTGAACCTCAGGGCTTTTTTGGAGGTATTGCCATGCATATCGAAGCCGAACTCGACGAAATTCATGCCCAGCGGCTGTTGCAATTGCAACGGCGTTACGGCCAACCCTTGTCCCTGGTGCTTGCCAGACTCATCGACTCCGACTGGAAGCAGGCGATCGATGAGGCCGAACGGGACGAGCCCTCTCCTTTGTTTCAAGCGTTTGAAAACGCTGGGCTCATTGGTTGCATAGGAACCGGGGAGCAATTGTCCGCGGCGTACAAGGAAAAACTGGATTATGCTGAAAAGTTCCGGGGCGGCACTGCATGATCATCGCCGACACGGGGTTCTGGGTGGGGCTGTTTGACCATACCGACGCCGCTCACCCACGCTGCAAACAGTTTCTCGCCCAATGCCGGGAGCCGCTCGCCACCACCTCGCCGGTTTTGACCGAGACGGTGCACTTGTTGACGCAGCGCCGTTTCCATCGAGTCGCCCAGGATTTCCTCCGCCTGTTGACGGACTTTCAACAGCGGCAGTTTTTCGAGCTTTTCAATTCGCACGATCTCTCCCGGCATTTGGAACTGATGCGCCAATACGCCGACCTGCCCATGGATTTCGCCGACGCCTCGTTGGTGATCCTGGCCGAGCATCTCGGCCACGGCCGCATCGTCTCCACCGACCGTCGCGATTTCCACGCCTACCGCTGGAAGAACCATCAGCCCTTCCGCAATTTGCTGGAACCCCTGGAATGACGTCCGCCGCCAACCCGTGGGGGATTTCCTTCATGGCCATGATGCACATGTCCAACGACAGCCACTTGTTCGCCGATGCCCCCGGCCCCGGCCTGCTGCCGCTATACGAAGCCAAAATGATCCATCAGTTCGATCACCGCTGGGCCACCTATCTCCCCTCTCCCTCCGGGAAGAGCAAAGCGAGGGGGGCGAAGCCGGCTGGGGGTGAGGGCACAAGCCGCGACGTCACCCTCGCCGAAAAATCTGACCCGCATTTCACCGTCACGCCGCGCTACTGGGTCAGCGAAGCCGAGGTGAACGAGCGGCTGGACAACAAGGGCTGGACACGCGGGTGGCTGATGGGCTGGCGCGACATCTGCCGGGCGACGGACGAACGCACGGTGATCGCGGCGGTGGTGCCGAGGGTGGGGGTGGGAAACCAGATGCCGCTCATGTTGTTTACCGAGCGAGAAAATTCACAACAGTACGCGGCGCTGTTAGCAAATCTTTGCACGTTGACGTTTGACTTTGTCGCCCGTCACAAGACGGGTGGCACTCATATGAACTACTTCATCTACAAGCAACTGCCAGTATTGCCGCCTGACAACTACACCGAAGCCGACCTCCATTTCATCGTTCCGCGCGTGCTGGAACTGACCTACACCGCCCACGACCTCGCGCCTTGGGCAGAGGATGTAGGGGCGACTTTAGTCGCCCAAGGGCGGATAAATCCGCCCCTACAACCCTACCCCTGGAACCCCGACCGCCGCGCACTCCTGCGGGCTGAACTGGACGCCTACTACGCGAAACTCTACGGCCTCACCCGCGAAGAGCTGCGCTACATCCTCGACCCCGCCGACGTGATGGGCGAAGACTACCCCTCCGAAACCTTCCGCGTGCTCAAGAACAGAGAACTCAAAGAGTTCGGCGAATACCGCACCCAGCGCTTGGTATTGGCGGCGTGGGATCGTCTGCAGAATGGAGAATTGGTGTGAGCGGATGGGTCCTAGCTGCTCTGTCTGCAAAAATATTTCTAAACTTGGCGTGGACAGACTTACCATAATGGTAAATACTAGGAAAAACCTGAGTGCCTACACAGGCACGCCTCCTTCCGACGATCAGGCAGACCGCAGTATCGTCGGTGGCCCGTTGTACGCCAAGGCGGATGTGCTGGCCGTGTTGACGCAAGGCGAATCGTCCGTGGTGCCATGGACGTGCAAGTGCAAGGACGATGTGCTGCGCCTGGCGTTGGATGCGGACGATCTGCGGGCCTTGGTCAAGGAAGCGGTTCAAGGTGGCCGCTATGTGCAATCAGAGTGGTGCGTGCAACAGCCCAACGGCCCTTGGGCCGCTTGCGACGCCTACCAATTGTTCCGTTCCGAGTGGGTTCAGGCCGCACACAAGAACATGCGTTTTGAGTATTACGTCAAGTTTGCGATGGGCAGGACCGGCAAACTGCTGTTGCTGGTTTCCTGTCATTTGTCACAAGACAGAGGTTGAATATGAACGCTGAAAAACTGTGCCCGCTGTGTGAAGAAGGGCACTTACACGAGCACGGGGAAAAGACCCATGTCGAATACAACGGCCGGACCGGAGCGGTGGATTCGCTTTACTCGGTGTGCGATGCCTGCGGGGCCGAACAGGCGACCGCTGAGCAACTGCGTACTAACAAGCGCGCCATGATCGCCTTCAAAAAAGCAGTGGACGGCTTGCTGACTGGTGCCGAGCTGCGTGTCCTGCGTGAGCGGCTGGGCATCACTCAGGCGCAGGCTGCGAAGATTTTCGGCGGCGGCCCGGTAGCCTTTTCCAAGTACGAAAGCGACGATGTGATGCAGTCCGACGCGATGGACAAGTTGTTGCGGCTGGCAGATGCAATCCCGGCCGCGTTTGCCAAACTGGCGCGTGATGCGGGTATAGCGGTGCCCTCCGTCGATACGCATTCGGGCGGCTGGGAACCGGTGGATTGGCAGACGGATCGATCTGGCATGGCTGCGACTCGACCAACGCCCCATCTACAAGTGGTTCGTAGCTCAGTACCTGATTCCCCGCAGCATTATCAAGATTATAAAGACGCCGCATAATGATCAGCCCCGAGCTTCAAAAAGCCATCGATGGCCTGCAGATTCAGGATGTCTATCTGCGCAGCGCCTTGGCCCGATGTGGGGAGGATTTCGATCCAAAATATGCTCCCCTACTTGCGACTGCGGTCGTGCAACAGATGCACGCCGTCAAGCAATCGACCCTTGCCGAGGTGGAAGGCAATGGGCGCTTGCTGCGGGTTTTGGTGGCGCTGGGCACACGCTGGGTCGAACCATCACCTGATCCCGAAGAGCCGAAAGTTCTCGCGGTCATCGAAGCCGAGTTTGTGGCCGAGTACCGCCTGCAAGGCGAGCTTCCGCAAAACTGTATCGAAGAGTTCGCGCTGAAAAACGCCAGCTATCATGTTTGGCCTTACTGGCGTGAATATCTTGCATCCCAATGCGAGCGTATGCGCTTGCCGCGTTTGATCATGCCTGCGGTTCAATTGGCTCATCACCGTAACGGTAACGTTGATCCAGCGGCTGAGTAGCCCGCCTTGATACGTTAGATCGCCAATTTGTGTTCGTGGCAATCATTCACTGCGACCAATCACGCCCACGGACGGATACGGTAAAGTGATCGATGAAAGATTTCTTCCGCTTTCCCCACACCCCTCACATCGCGTGGCTGGGCGCAGGAACCCCACGCGATGACAAAGTTCTATCGCCCGCCGAGGCTAAATCGCTATTGTCGGCAGAGGTGGTGGTGGAAGGGAAACTAGACGGGCCAATCTGGGGGGGCTCTTGCGGATGACGGAAGCATTCGGGCGCAAAACCGAGGCCAGTATCTTACCGAGCTACATGCAGGTCAGTTCGCCCGCCTGCCGGCCTGGCTTGCCCAACACGGCGAAACCTTGCGGGAGGTGCTTACCCCAGACCTGATTTTGTTTGGTGAATGGTGCGCCGCCCGCCATTCGCTGGAGTATGCGTCTTTGCCTGATTGGTTTTTGCTATTCGACGTGTACGACCGGAGTGCCGGCAAGTTCTGGAGCACCGCGCGCCGCAATGCCTTGGCCCTGCAGGCAGGCCTGATGACAGTACCGCAGGTCTTTCGTGGCAAGACGACGCTTCAGGCGCTCACGGCGCTTGTTACCTCAACCCCAAGCCGCTATCGCAATGGTCCACTGGAAGGCGTGGTGATCCGTCGCGAATCGGCGCAATGGTGCGAGGCCCGCGCCAAACTGGTCCGCGTGGGCTTTACCCAGGCCATCGATACCCACTGGCGCAAGCGGCACATCGAATGGAACCGCGTAGCCCCATGAACCCATATCAACGCGCCCTGATCGAAAAGGTCGGCGTCGACAACGGTTTCGAGCACACCCTGGCGGCTGATGAGCGTGCAGTGACCCTCGCGTCGGCGCGCCATCCCGCTCGTTTCACCATCTCATTGGTCGGCGGCGGCTTCGCCGTCTGTATCAATGCGGGATCGGCAGCGTTGTTGCCGGAGTTACGGCGCAGTTTCCCGCAAGCCGCCCGCGATCAGGTCAAATTTGAGATGGGCAGCGAGGCTGGGCTCGCTTTGCTGTTGCGGCGTGCGGCAGGTTTGTCGCGGGCACTACCGAATCAGGCGGCAACCAGCTACCAACAAGCTCTGGCCGAGGAGTTGGCCGCTTTGCCTCCAGGATTGTCTGGCACGGAAGTCGAGCGCATGGTTCGCCAGCGCGTAGGCCAGCAGAAGTTTCGTGAGGCGATGCTAGACTATTGGGGCGGGGCCTGCGCCGTAACCGGCGTTGCCATACCCGAGGTTCTGCGCGCCAGCCACACCAAGCCTTGGTCAGAATGCGAGTCCGATGCCGAGCGCTTGGATGTGTACAACGGCTTCTTGCTGACCGCTAACCTCGATGCCTTGTTTGACCGTTTCCTGATCAGTATCGATGAACAAGGCCGGCTGGTGGCATCCCCCTCACTTGCTGAGGCTGATCTAAAGCGGCTTGGAATCGTGCCCGGCATGCGGCTGCGCTGGTTGGCGGCAGAGCATCAACGTTATCGGTCGTTTCACCACAGCCGATTCTTGCTCTCTCGATCCGCTGCGCGCGATCGAACAGTCGAGTGAGAACGCCCAGCGGGCTCATAGCGGGCGGCTGATCGAATACGGCGCAGGCGGGGATGGGCATTAAAGCGGTCCCTGTGCCGGTGGCGATGATACCCTTGTCAACGGTGGATTCCAGGGTGGTCTGCTAGACGGCGGGGTTCCTGATAGAGAGCATCCCTGTGCAAAAATCGATGTTCGCTATGATATTGGCAAGCTCCGTGGTGGTCATTCCCCGCGTGGGGTTGTGAACGGGAGGCTTGGCACGGAAAGAGGTGAGCCAGTCTATGCGGCAGGCTTCACTGGCAGGGAAATAGGCTAGATTGGGTATGACCGTCGTCTCCTTCGTATTGTCGATGGAATATCGGGCAGATCTAGCCGCTAGCCAAGGACACCCAGTCGCTAGGATGGCACTTGTCGCCGGGATGCGGCAAGACCTGGGGCAGATATTGCCAGGGACAGCATCTTGATCGGGAGAGCCAGTGGCTTAATTGCCTGCCCTGGCGCCTACATGAGCTTAGTCAGAATATTTATTTCTTAGCCAGTACTTCGATTGGCAATCTCAGGATCTGGATGGGGATTGCCAATATTTTATTCGCCAAGCCAGTATCGTGATTGGCACTGACATAGCCTCGATTGGCACCGCCAACATCTCTATTGACACTGTCAGCAATTTATTGGCATTCCCAATACCCTTATCGGGTGAGCCAGTCTCTCAGCTACCTCCCATAATCCCTGCACTAGCCGTGCGATTAGAGCCGATTTTATTAGGGTCGATAATGGTCAGGACGGTATGGCCCGCTCAGGCGGATATTCTCCGGCACGGCAGCGAACAAGGGGTGTAACCCGTCTTCCGCGCCCCGGCTCCTGTGCTTCATCGCTCCATCGGGGTTTGAAAGTTCGTGATACGTGTATATAATCCTAAGCGGTGGAACGGGATTACTCAGAGGTCCAGCAGTTTGTCTACCCAGTTGGATTTGTCGACTAACCGAGCAGGATTGCTGCCCTGCCTGGGTTGTGCGTGTTTCAATCTGCGCAAGGCTACCCGCGCCGTGACCCAGTTTTACGATGAAATGCTGCGTCCTGCAGGCATCCGTGTCACGCAGTTTTCCCTCTTGGTTGCCGTCAGTCTGGCTGGATCGGTAACCGTCACGCGACTTGCCGAACTTTCCGTAATGGACAGGACGACGCTTACACGAAATTTGGAAGTGTTGGAGAAACAGCAATTGATTGACGTTAGCCCCGGCAAAGACCGACGCACTCGGATGGTCAGCATTACAATGGAGGGGCGAGAGGCATTGGCAATGGCGCTGCCATTGTGGAAGAAGGCCCAGTCACAAGTTGTAGAAGTGCTGGGCGCGTCCCGCTGGCAGACTCTTCAAGAAAATCTTTCGGAAATCGTCGCGATGAAGGAACTGAGCTAAATTTTCTTGGTCTTTATATGTGCATATACACTCACGTGAGGGTTATGTGGAAACCATTCCGGATTCGCACGCCAAGAGATCGTCATGACCGATACATCGACGCGATGGGTCTTGCTGAGGTCGTCATGGCATTGCGCACCGGAGAACCGTGTTTAATTTTTTCGACCAGATATGTGTACCTACACTTAGGAGGCTAAAATGAAACTCTCGACGAAATTCCAAAATCAAGTCGTCATCGTGACTGGCGCGTCCAGCGGCATCGGGCGCGCCACAGCCTTGGCGTTTGCGCGCGAGGGCGCCACGACGGTTCTGGCTTCCCGTTCGGTGGACAAACTCGAACAGGTGGCCGATGAGATTCGACGCTTCAACCCCAAGGTTAGGGTGATCCCCACCGACGTTTCTTCGCGAGAACAGGTCGTTGCCATGGTCGACAAGGTGCTGGCGGAGTTGAAACGGATCGACGTACTCGTCAACAACGCCGGTTCGGCCTCAGTAGGGCGATTCGATGGGGAAGGGTTTGTCGCAGATGCGCAGAATCTGATGGCGGTGGATTTTTACGGCGGAATTTACTGCGCCCAGGCGGTGCTGCCGATCATGCGACGCCAGCGCAGCGGGCATATCGTCAATCTATCCTCGGTGGTGGGGCGCAAAGCCTTCCCGCAGTTCGGCGCCTACTCGGCGGCCATGCATGCGATCGCGGCGTATTCCGACGCGCTACGGCAGGAATTGCGCGGAACCGGGATCGGCGTATCGATCATTCATCCGGCCCTGACGCAAACGGCGTTGCTCGACAAGATCGATCCGGCGGACCTACCGCCACCTTTCCGGAGAATGACGCCCATTTCGGCGGAGGCGGTGGCCAAAGGCATTGTTGGCGCGGTACGCAAGAACCGTCCCCGCGTCATCCTGCCCTGGCAGCCTAAGCTCATGCTCGTCGCCGACGCGCTATCGGCCCGAGTCGGTGATCTCATCGTCCGTCTGCTCTCGACTTCGGTATTTCCCACCTTCATGGGCCTATATCGGGGACGCACCTATCAGTACGCAGTCAGCACGCGAACCGATCAGGTATCGACCAAGGTCGATTAGGGCTGCGTGATCAAGACCCTTACCACTCAAAGAGGCAGGATACCGAGGAGGTGCCGCCATGATGACTTCCATCCCCCCAAAGCCAGCCTGGCAAATACTGACTACCCTATGGCGGCCGGCAATCTGCCTCCTGGCCGCCTTGGCCGTCGTGGGCTGTATCAGCCAGGCCGAAACCGAGACTACACTCCAGCGCCCGGTTCGAGTCGTTCGTGTGACCGCATCAGTGCCGGACAGTCCCGCCAGTTTCGCGGGCGAGGTGACGGCTCATCACGAGGCTGAACTCGCCTTCCGGGTGCCGGGAAAGCTGGTGGCACGGCCCGTGGAGGTGGGCGACCGGGTGCACCAGGGACAGCTGTTGGCGCAGCTCGACTCGACCGATTACCGACTCGCCGTGGAAGGACTCACGGCGCAGTTGGCAGGGGCCAGGGCGGAGCGTGACTTCGCCCGGGATGATCTGAGGAGGTACCAGGAATTACTCGCGCAGCGGATTATAGGCCCGCCCGAACTCGACCGGCACCGAACCCTGTACGAGGCGGCGAAGGAACGAACGGCGGCACTGAAGGCCCAGTTGGATCAGGCCATTCATCAATTAACTTACACCGATCTGGTGGCCGACGGAGATGGGATAATCACCGCGGTGAAGGCGGAAGCCAGCCAAGTGCTCGCCGTCGGCCAAGCGGTGGCCAAGCTCGCCCGGCTGGACGAGTTGGAAGTTTCCATTCAGGTTCCCGAGCACCGGATCAATGCAGTTCGATCCGGTCAGACGGTGGACGTCACGCTCTGGACGGACGGCGGACGGCGATTCCAGGGTCGAATCCGCGAAATCGCCCCCGCCGCCGCGTCGGCCAGCCGCACCTATGCGGTCAAGGTGACGCTCTTGGAGGGGCGAGAATCCGCTCGGCTCGGCATGACCGCCAACGTCCACTTGCCGCCGGATCAGCCCCCCCGCATCGTCGTTCCCCTCGCGGCCGTATTCTCGCCGCTGGACGAACCCGCACAGTCCCGGGTATGGCGGGTGGATGAGCGTAGCCGGACGGTCAACTCCGCACTGGTGCGGCTTGGCGAAATCGCAGGAAAAGAGCAGGTCGCCGTGATGGGGATATCCGAAGGTGATCTGATCGTCAGCGCCGGCGTTCACCGTCTAATGGAAGGACAGAGCGTGCGGTTTTCGGAAGACGCCAACTCCGCCGCAAAAGTAGGCGTACTGGCGAGCACGGGAGAGCAGCCATGAGCAACTTTAACCTGACCGAGTGGGTACTGGCCCACCGTCCATTCACCGGATTTCTCCTGATGCTTCTGTTGCTCGGCGGGATTTTCGCCTATTTCCATCTGGGACAGCGGGAGGATCCGGCATTCACCTTTCGCATCATGGTGGTGAAGACCCTTTACCCGGGTGCCACGGCGCTCGAAGTGGAGCAGCAGGTGACCGATCGCCTGGAAAAGAAGATCCAGGAGTTGCCCGACCTGAATTATCTGCGCAGCTATTCGAAGCCCGGCGAATCGGTCATTTTCGTATCCCCACGGGAAGATACGCCCGCCGGGGCGATTCCCGCGCTTTGGTATCAGGTACGCAAGAAGGTTTCCGACATTGCTGCCAGCCTGCCCGCCGGTATTGTGGGACCGTTCTTCAATGACGAATTCGGCGACACCTATAGCATGATTTATGCCTTCTCGGGCGATGGTTTCGCTCCCGCCGAGCTGAAAGACATCGCCGACTCTGCCAGGCAGCAGATCCTGCGGGTCAAGGATGTCGAGAAAGTCGATCTCATCGGCGTGCAGGATGAAAAGATCTTCATCGAGTTCTCCGACAAGAAGCTCGCCGAGTTGGGACTAGAGCCCCGACAGGTAGCCGAGGCGCTGCGGGAACAGAATGCCATGATGCCGGCAGGTCTTATCGTCACGCCGGAGAGCCGGATTCCGTTGCGCGTGACCGGAGCTTTCGATTCGGTGGAAAACGTGGCCGGAATGTCCTTACGCCTGGACGGAGCGACCTTCCGCGTCGGCGATTTTGCCAAGGTCAGCCGCGGCTATACCGATCCGCCCGAGTTCAAGATGCGCTTCAACGGCAAGGAAGTCATCGGCCTGGGCGTCACCCTGAACAAGCGCGGCGATGTGCTGGCGCTCGGTGATGCGCTCGAAACCACCCTTGCCCGCATTCGTGCCGAACTGCCGGTCGGCGCCGAGGTCGAGCGCGTCGCCAACCAGCCCCGGGTGGTAAGGACGGCCATCGGCGAGTTCATGCGCACCTTCTTCGAGGCTTTGGCCGCAGTGCTGATTGTCAGTTTTCTGAGTCTGGGACTTCGTACCGGATCCATCGTCGCCCTCACCGTCCCCCTGGTGTTGGCAGGTACCTTTCTGACTATGCTGGCGTTGGGCATCGATCTGCAGCGCATCTCCCTGGGAGCACTGATTCTGGCGCTGGGCCTGCTGGTGGACGACGCCATGATCGCCATCGAGATGATGGCGCGCAAGCTCGAGGAGGGCTGGGACCGCTTACGCGCCGCGACCTTTGCCTATCGCGCCACCGCTTTTCCCATGCTGACCGGGACCCTGATCACCATCGCGGGATTTCTGCCGGTGGGCTTGGCCCGGTCGCAAGCGGGGGAATACACCGTGTCGATCTTCCAGGTGGTGGCCATTTCTCTGCTGCTTTCCTGGTTCGGCGCGGTGATCTTCACGCCCTATTTGGGACATTGGCTACTGAAGGTCGGCAAACGCCGAGAGAATCACGACTCCTTCGATACCCCCTTCTATCACCGCTTGCGAAGCGGGATCGCCTGGTGTGTGGATCGCCGCGGGAGGGTCCTACTGAGCACGGCGGCGCTGTTCGGCATCGGCGTCGCCCCCTTGACACAGGTTCCGCAGCAGTTCTTTCCGCTGTCCAACCGTCCGGAAGTCATGGTCGATCTGTGGCTACCGGAAGGCAGTTCTTTCGCCCGGACGGAGGCGGCCGCCAAACACCTGGAAGCGATCCTGGCCAAGGACGAGGACGTAGTGAGCTCCGCAAGCTACATCGGAGGGGGCAGTCCGCGTTTCTTTCTGCTGATTACGCAGCAGCTGGCCAATGCTAATCTCGCCGAATTTGTGGTCAGAACTAAGGACAATGGCGCCCGCGAGCGCGTCATGGGGCGACTGCGCCAAATCCTCGCGACGGATTTCCCGGATCTGCGCGGACGCAGCCTGCGCTTGAACGTGGGGCCACCCCTGGAGTATCCGATCGTCTTCCGGGTACTCGGAGAGAACCCCATGACCGTCCGCAAGATAGCCGACCGGGTGAGCGAGATCGTGCGCGCCCATCCCCACACCGTCGACGTGAACGACGACTGGCACGAACGCATTCCATCGATCCGTCTCCTACTCGATCAGGACAAAGCCAGGGCGCTAGGCGTCTCCACGGCAAGCCTCTCGCAGGCCCTGCAAGCCCAATACACCGGCCTGATGGTCGGGCAACTGCGTGATAGGGACAAGCTTGTCGACATCGTCTGGCGGGCGCAGGCGGATCAAAGAACCGACACCGTCGGGTTGGAAGACGTGAGCGTGCGCACCGCCACCGGACAATCGGTACCCGTGGCGCAGCTCGCCAAGTTCGAAACCGTGTTCGAGGAGGGCATCCGCTGGCGCCGCAACCGTTTCCCCGCGGTCTCGGTACGGGCCGACGTGGTCGATGGCCACCTGGCGCCCGACGTGGCGGCGCAAATCCTCCCGAAGCTCAAGCCCATCGAGGACCGGCTGCCGCCCGGCTATTTCATCGAGGTCGGCGCCGCCAAGGAAGATGCCTGGATTGCGCAAAAATCCATCTTGGCGTGGATTCCCCTGGTGGTGATCGTCACCCTGATCTTGCTCATGGTGCAACTGCATAGCCTGTCGCGGACTTTTTTGGTGCTGATCACGGCACCCCTGGGAGTGATCGGGGCAGCGTTCGCGCTGCTGATTTTCGGAGCGCCGTTCGGTTTCGTCGCATTGCTGGGGATCATCGCCCTGGCCGGCATGATTATGCGCAACTCATTGATCCTGGTGGATCAGATCGAGCAGGACGAAAGAGTCGGCCTAGACACCCGAACGGCCATCATCGAATCGACGGTCCGGCGCTTTCGGCCCATTCTGTTGACCGCTGCGGCGGCGATCCTGGCCATGATACCGCTCTCGCGCAACGACTTCTTCGGTCCCCAGGCCATCGCGATCATGGGCGGGTTAACGGTGGCGACGGTGCTGACGATCTTTTTCCTGCCGGCACTTTACGCGGCGTGGTTCAAGGTGGAAACCATGCCGCGGCTCGATTCCGTGCGTTACGGCTCGCCGAAAGCTATCGCCGATACGGGAGAAACACCATGAATGCCCTGCTAGCGATGTTGTTTCCGGCCCTGGTCGCTGTACTGGGACTTGGCGCCTGCACGCCGACCCACGTAAGCGACCGGGTGCCGCTGGCAGTACCGGAGCGCTGGCAAAACGCCCCGAGTGCCCAAGCGGTCTCCGCGCCAGAAGATCTGGCCCGGTGGTGGCAGGGTTTTGGCGATCCCGTGCTGAACGATCTCATCCAGCGGGCGCTGGCGGCCAACCATGATCTGCGCATCACCGTCGCCCGCGTGCGAGAGGCCGGGGCGTTGGTCACCATAGCCGAGTCGGCCCTGTATCCTAGCCTCGATCTTTCCATCATGGGGGGACGCGAACAGCGCGTCGACCGGGTGATCCCGGTGCCGGGCAATCAGGGCATAACCTTGACAACACCGCGAACCGATGCCGTTACCGCAGGACTCACCGCCCGCTGGGAAATCGATGTGTTCGGCGGCCGGCACCTGGAGGCGGAAGCCGCCGCGGCCCAGGCGCTGGGAGCCGAAGAAGCGCGCCGCGCCGTACAGGTCGGGCTGCTGGCCCAGGTGGCGAACCAGTATCTCGAACTGCGCGGGGTGCAGCAGCAAACTGCGATCCAGAGGGAGAACATCGAAGTGCAGACGCGGCGCTTGCAGACCCTGCAAGCGTTCTATCGAACGGGGCTGGCTACCAACCTGGATATTTCCCGCCAGGAAGGGTTATTGCGCGGCAGCCAAGCCGGCCTGCCGCTGCTCACCCAGAGGGCGGCGATGCTGATCCATCGGATCGGCGTGCTGCTGGG
>JAQTSI010000416.1 GCA_028711365.1 Methylococcaceae bacterium | reverse complement strand
GCTATTGGACGTGTGGATGAGCCATGGCGATCAGGTCACCGTGCTTCCTCCCGGCTTCAAGCTCATCGCCAGCACCGAGACGGCGCCTTTCGCCGGCATCGCCGACGAGGACCGCCGCTTCTACGCCCTGCAATTCCATCCGGAAGTCACTCATACCCGCCAGGGCAAGCGCATCCTGGAGCGTTTCGTGCGCGGCATCTGCGACTGCAATGCCTTGTGGACCGCCCGCAACATCATCGAGGACAGCATCGTCCAGATCCGCCAAACCGTCGGCGAAGAGCAGGTCATTCTCGGACTGTCGGGCGGCGTTGATTCCTCCGTGGTCGCGGCGCTACTGCATCAGGCCATCGGCAAGCAGCTCACCTGCGTCTTCGTCGACACGGGCCTGCTGCGCCTGCATGAAGGCGATCAGGTCATGGCGGCGTTCGCCGAGCACATGGGCGTCCACGTCATCCGCGTCAACGCCGCCGACCGCTATTTCGATGCCCTGCAAGCCATCGCGGACCCGGAAGCCAAGCGCAAGATCATCGGCAAGCTATTCGTGGAGATTTTCGACGAGGAAGCGGCCAAGCTCACCGACGCCCGTTGGCTGGCCCAGGGCACCATCTATCCGGACGTGATCGAATCCGCCGGCTCCAAGACCGGCAAGGCCCATGTCATCAAGTCGCACCATAATGTGGGCGGCCTGCCGGAAAACATGAAACTCAAGCTGATCGAGCCCCTGCGCGAGCTGTTCAAGGACGAGGTGCGGGAAATCGGCCTGGAGCTTGGCCTGCCCTCGGAAATGATCCACCGTCATCCCTTCCCCGGCCCGGGCTTGGGCGTGCGCATCCTCGGCGAGGTCAAGCGGGAATATGCCGATTTGCTGCGCCGGGCCGACGCCGTGTTCATCGAGGAGTTGTACCGCCATGGATGGTACGAGAAAACCAGCCAGGCTTTTGCCGTGTTCCTGCCGGTGCGCTCGGTGGGGGTGATGGGCGACGGTCGCCGCTATGATTATGTCATCGCCCTGCGCGCCGTGGAAACCGTGGATTTCATGACCGCCCATTGGGCGCATCTGCCTTACGAATTCCTGGACCTGGTCTCCCGCCGCATCATCAACGAGATCCCCGGCATCTCCCGCGTGGTCTACGACATCTCCGGCAAACCGCCGGCAACGATCGAGTGGGAGTGAGGTGATAATTGGCGTATCCATTAACATCCTGGAAAGTGCGAGAGGTATATCATGCAAACGCTAACCGCCAGGCCTAGAGACTACCGGATCATTTCGTTTGAAGATTTGCTAAATCTGTCAGAGGCGGAAAGGGCAAATATCCGTCGCGTCAAAATTGTTGCGCCTGACCTGGATGATGACGACTTTGGATACATGCAGGTCTTTTATAAGCATCCTATCTATGAAATCGAGATTGACTGATGGCAGACAAACAAAGCAATAGCTTGCCGTCTGGCATCAAAGCAGACACTTTGACGCCCGAGCTAATAGAGAAAAAACCACGCAGTCGCGAAGAGATAGAATAATCTTGCCCCAGCAATGGGACTGCACTTCGGGCATGTCAAACTTTCTGCTCCCCACGGACGAAACCTGGATGCGCCGTGCCCTGGAACTGGCTAGTCACGCCGAAGGACTGGGCGAGGTGCCGGTGGGCGCGGTGCTGGTCAAGGAGGGTGTTTGTATCGCCGAAGGCTGGAACTGCCCCATTTCCACCCATGACCCCACAGCACACGCCGAAGTCATCGCCCTGCGCGCCGCCGGCCTTGCCCTGGGCAATTATCGCCTGGTTGGTGCTACCCTTTACGTCACCCTCGAACCCTGCGCCATGTGCATGACCGCCATCGTCCATGCCCGAATCAAGCGGCTAGTGTTCGGTGCTCAAGATCCCAAACGCGGTGCGGTCTGCAGCGCCCTGCAACTAGCCGAGGCGGAGTTTCTCAACCACAGGGTGGAATGGATCGGCGGGGTATTGGAAGAAGACTGTTCTGCCTTGCTGCGGGAGTTTTTTCGCAAGAAAAGGTGAGCGGGATCACGGGCTAATTCCCGCCCTGTTTTTCCTCTGCCTTGGATAACTGAACCCACTGACTGTTTTCCCGGTTCAACTGGTTTTCAACCCGCTGCACCAGCAGGGCAAAAGGCTGGTCTCCACTGTAGGGCTCGCTGCGGGTGAGGAAAAGGTATTTTTCCTGTTTCAACATTTCGCAATTGGAACGGTACTCGACCCAGCGCTCCTGATATTGGTTGAGGCTGAGCAAACCGGCGATCACGGCGATGAGCAGTCCCAACAAGCCGACGGCCGGCGTCACGAAAACGTATTTCTCGCTGTACCCGGCAAGAAACGGTATCGTCGAGGCTGCGATGATTTCCAGCCCGCGCAGCAGCCGGTACCACTGATGGGCGGACTGGCTCTTGCGCTCATACCAGTCGATCTGATCCTGAAGCCGCTGTTCGATATATTCTTTCTCGTTCATGATCCACCGACGGAGAATAGGCGCCGACCCTATTATGTGGTGCCATTCCATCACCGTCCAGCGCGAACCTCGGGTGGGGATGTTGGCAGGCTCACGCTGAGCGCCATGTCGTGATAAATAATATTTCCTAATCCTGCCGTTCCTGAAATCCGAAGCAGTATGGCCGCCGGCGCACCGCCGCTGATGCCCCTCAAAGCCAACCTGTCATCCTGTTCCATGGGGCATTGCGCCATTTCGCTTCAGTCGGGGTGACAGTCCACGCCGCAGCCGATTTCGTTATAATGCCGGTAATTTCCAAACCATCAACCCGCGTGAGCACCATGTCCAAGCAGAACATACGCAAAGTCGCCCTCGCCTACTCCGGCGGCCTCGATACCTCCGTCATCCTTCGCTGGCTCGAACAAACCTATGACTGCGAGGTCGTCACCTTCACCGCCGACATCGGACAGGGCGAAGAAGTGGAGCCGGCGCGGGCCAAGGCCCTAGCCATGGGCATCAAGGAAATCTATATCGACGATCTCAAGGAGGAATTCGCCCGCGACTTCGTCTTCCCCATGTTTCGCGCCAATGCCATCTACGAGGGCGAATATCTGCTCGGCACCTCCATCGCCCGGCCCCTGATCGCCAAGCGCCTGATCGAGATCGCCAACCAGACCGGCGCGGAGGCTATCTCGCATGGCGCGACCGGCAAGGGCAACGACCAGGTGCGTTTCGAGTTGGGCGCTTATGCACTGAACCCGAAC
>JAQTSI010000132.1 GCA_028711365.1 Methylococcaceae bacterium | reverse complement strand
GGCGCGAGGTGGGTGGGGCGTTGGGCCTGGCGCCGACGCCGTACAGCTCCGGCAACGACGAGCGGGAACAGGGGATCAGCAAGGCCGGCAACTGGCGAGCGCGGAAGATGCTGATCCAGTTGGCCTGCAGCGCCAATTGGCTGCCATTCCATAAAGCTGCCATTGGAGCCGGATTAGGTGGCGTGGTCGAATGGCTTGTTTGGCCGAACTCCGGGTATCCATTGATTTTTCGCGACTGGCAGCTCTTTGACCGGGGACAGTCATTCGTTGTTGATCGGGTTCGATCGAGCGGGAACAACTCCCGATAGGAACTGGTAGTGGGTTTGTAGTCCCTCGCGTGTTTCATCGGAAACCGCATTTTTCGGTCACGCCCGCCCCCTGGCACATCCTGCTTGAAATAACTAGATAATTTATCGCTGCAAGGGTTTGCCGATATAAGACCAGAAGCCAAATCGACTCAGGCCGGCGCCAATACCCTGAAGCCAACCGCCAATTCGGCCCGGCAATCCCCCCCGACGCCGACTTTGAAAAGCCCCGGTTCCAGACGCCAGCGCCCATCGCGGCCATAAAACGATAACTCATCGGGGCCTAATACGAACTCCACCCGCTGGGATTCGCCGGGCTCAAGCCTCACCCGAACGAACCCTTTCAACTCGCGCTCCGGGCGTGTCACGCTGGCCACGCAATCATGCACATAACATTGAGCCACCTCCTCGCCGGCGCAGGTTCCCGTGTTGGTGACGGTCACGGAGACGGTGACGCATTTGCCGGACTGGATTTCGGAGGGGCTGACGCCGAGGTTTCGATAGCTGAAGGTGGTGTAACTCAAGCCAAAGCCAAACGGAAATAGCGGCGTGGAAGGCAGGTCGTGGTATTGCGTAGTCGACCTGCCGGTGCTCTTGTGATTGTAGTGGATAGGTATCTGCCCTTCGGCGCGGGGAAACGAAACGGGCAATTTGCCGCTGGGAACGGTCTCGCCGAACAACACCTCGGCGATGGCCGCCGCCCCCAAACTACCGGGATGCCAGGCATACAGCAAGGCATCGGCAAGAGCCACGGCGCGGGGGAGGTTGATCGGGCGGCCCGCCAGCACCAGCAGCACCATCGGCTTGCCCAGGCCATGCACGGCTTCGATCAGCGCGTCCTGTCCGGCGGGAAGATCGAGCGAAGCCACGCAGTTGGCCTCGCCGTTGCGGGCGTTGGATTCGCCCACCGCCAGAATCACCACATCGGCGCGAGCCGCCGCCATGAGCATCTCGTCAGTCAAAGGGCCGCCCCCGCTGAGAATCTCGGCCTGTGGGCACGCAGCCTGAAACGCTTCCAGTAGGGTTTGAGTTTCTCCAATCAGGCCGTCGTTCACCCAGGAGCCCAGCAAGGCTCGGCGTTGTTCAGCCAGCGGGCCGATGAGGGCAATGCGATGCGCGTCTTTTGCCAAGGGCAAAATCCCGTTGTTCTTCAGCAACACCAAGCTGCGCGCGGCCAAGCGCTGGGCCACGGCGCGGTGTTCGTCGGTGAACTGCACTTGCGGGCCCCGTTGCGGGTCGGTATAGGGCATCTCGAACAAGCCCAGCCGAAACTTGGCGGTCAGGACGCGGCGTACCGCATCGTCCAGTTTCGATTCGGGGATGGCGCCGCTTTCGACCAGCTCGGCGAGATGATCTCCGAAACAATCCGAACACATATCCATGTCCACGCCCGCGTCGAAGGCGAGCAGCGCGGCCTCGCGTCGATCGGCGGCGACACGATGGGCGGTCAGTTCGTAAACCGAACCCCAATCGCTGACGACAAAGCCCTGGAACCCCAACTCGCCCCTCAGTAGATCGGTGAGCAGATAACGGCTACCTGAAGCCGGTTCGCCGTTGAGGTCGTGAAAGGCGGACATAACCGAGCCGACTCCGGCCTCCACCGCGGCCTTGAAGGGCGGCAAATAAACGTTGCGTAGCGTGTTGTCGCTAATCTCCGCCGTATTGTAATCGCGCCCGCCCTCGGCCGCGCCATAGCCGATATAGTGTTTGGCGCAGGCGAGGAGACGATCGGGGGCAAACGGCGGGCCACCCTCCTCCGATTTCGGCCCCTGTATGCCCCGCACCGCCACGGACGCCATCCGCGCAGCCAGATACGGATCTTCGCCGAAGCCTTCGATGATGCGACCCCAGCGCGGGTCGCGGCCGATGTCGAGCATGGGAGCGAAGGTCCAATGCACGCCGGCGCTGGCGGCTTCGCGCGCCGAGATGGCGAAGGCTTCTTCCACCAACGCAGGGTCCCAACTGGCCGCCATCGCCAGCGGAATGGGAAACACGGTGCGGTGGCCGTGAATCACATCGCGTCCGTGCAGCAGTGGGATGCCCAGGCGCGATTCCTCGACGGCGACACGCTGAAGCTCGTTGAGGTCTTCGACTTCGGCGATGCGTTCGGTGACATTGCCCGCCAGATTCGAGAGGGCGAGGATGCGCGAACCTAGGCCTTGTTTGCGAATGTTCGATTTCACCGGCTCGCGTATGTCGTCATATACAAAAGTCTGCGTCAGTTGCGCGATTTTTTCGCTACGCGTCATCCGCTCCAGCAAATCTTCGACACGAGCAGGAAGTGGAGCGGTCGGGTTTTTGTACAACATCAGGTTATTCCCAGGTTCTGTTGACGTTTCGTTTATGGAATATCAGGCATTGACTGTCATGCCGCTGGGGATAGACGGCAGCTTGCCCAATATACACCCGGCAATCCAAGTCTAAGACTCCTCGTCGTTTCGGCAATCAGCCGCCATAACTTATCCATGTCGGATCATGAAGATGCCTCCAACCAGCGCATGGATTCCGATAGCATCGTCATGTCGAAACTGCATGGGGATATACTATTCGAAACTATCGCCTCCAGGGGAGAATCCTTTTGAAAACGCTGATCCTGATCCGCCACGCCAAATCCAGTTGGGACGATCCGGCCCTAGCCGATAGGGAGCGCCCCCTGAACAAGCGTGGAAAACGGGATGCCCCCTGGATGGGGCGTTTTTTGCTGGAGAAGGAACTGCAGCCTGAGTTGATGATCTCCAGCCCGGCCAAGCGGGCGCTGAAGACGGCGAAAATCATTGCCGAAGAAATCGCTTATCCTAAAAAGCGTATCGAAATCCGCGAGGAACTCTATCTCCGCGGCACGGAAACCCTGATCGAGCTGATAGCGGGTTTGGACGATGGCTTGCATCGGGTTGGGCTGTTCGGTCACAACCCCGATTTCACCGATCTCATCAATCGGCTGAGCGAAACCGGCATCGACAACCTGCCCACCTGCGGCGTCGTGGCCATCGAGTTTCCCCTGGATCACTGGCGCGACTGCGCACGCCAAGGCGGGAAGATCGCCCTGTTCGAACGCCCCCCCAGGGACTCCCTTCCCGACATCGAGCAGGACCGATAGACAGCACCGACTTTTTAATCCAACAAGGAGAGGAAGACCATGGCAAAGCAAGGCGAAATCGATTACATCGTAAACCTAGGGGAAGCAGGCATGGATCATGCGCTCAATAAGCCCTATTCCGATCCGGGATGCGGTCGATATTTCATGGATATGGGGTCCATTTTCTCCCTCCTGCCTCAGCCTCCCGCCAAACTGCTGGATCTGGGAGTAGGCTCCGGCTGGACTAGCGTCATGTTTGCCCGGAAAGGTTACGAAGTCGTCGGCCAGGATATAGCACCGGCCATGATCGAACTGGCAATGCAGAATCGGGAACGCGCCAAGCTGAGCAATCTGAATTTTCTCGTCAGTGACTATGAGTCCTTGGACATGAAGGAGCAATTCGATTGCGCGATTTTCTATGATTCGCTGCATCATGCCGTCGATGAGCAAGCAGCCCTAAGCGGAGCCTATAAGGCACTGAAGCCAGGGGGACTATGTATCACCCTAGAACCCGGTGAAGGCCATCACTTGGCGCCGATCAGCCAAAATGCGATTCACGCTTATGGCGTCACGGAAAAGGATATGCCGCCACATCATATCATCCGCATGGGAAGGCATGCCGGCTTTAACCATTCGAAAGTCTATCGACGCTGTTTTGAGCCCCCGTTGCTGTTCGATTCGCAGCTATCCCTGCCCATGAACCGCTTGCGCCGAATCCAGGCCGGGATGATCTCTGCGGCAAGGGTGGTATGGCACAACATCAAGCCTTCTTCGTCGCACGATCCGACCTTGGCAGCCAGCAATATTGTCATTCTATACAAATGATTACACCAATGCCCGCAATGTCACCGTGACTCATCGCGGCTTCCTTGCCCCTTTCCGCCCCAAGTTTTCGGGCGCTTTCGGAGTGCACCGGCTTCAGCCTTTATCATTGATGTTTGATATAGATCAAAAAGGCAAACCTGGCTTTTGTTACTGTAGTGCCCGTTGATTAAGTCAACGAACACAATGACATAACCGAAAACATTGAGGTACATCAATGAACGAAACGCAAGAAAAAGATAACTTTTGGCTCTACATAGCAGGCATCGTTGTCGCAGTAATCGTTGTACTTGTGATGGTCAAGGGAAGCGAACACGGTAAATATGAGACCGCCGCAAAAGCCATCGCGGAAGACTCCGCTAATTCCGCCTACAAACATAAATAGGCGCGACTACCAACTGACTTCGCTCGTCAGATCAATACCCGTTGAACGTCCAGACGTGACCGAATCGCGATCTAGCGCCTCAAACCCGCTAGATCGCGATCGTGTTTGTGGACCTGCAAAACTTCAGCGTTCAAAACTCCCCTCCTCCCCTTTTTCGGGAAATAATCCCTACCCGGCAGCATAGCGTTTACGGCAAACTATCCGGCACCTTCGGACAAGAAAGCCTTTGAGTTTACGTTTCCGCCTGAATCTCATGATCTCGCTGGCGATGCTGATGATCGTCGGCGCGGGAGCGCTGTTCGTCGTGCATAACGCCAGACGTTCGGTGCTGGAAGAAGTGCGATCCTCGGTCAACATGGCGCTGCAACTGGTGGATGCCGGGCTCGCTCACTCTCGCGGTCGCGAGGAACCTCTGATGGCCTGGTTGGCCGAACTGGTGCATATGGAAAAGACCCGCCACCTTCACATCCAGCTTCAGCAAAATCCCCAATCGCTCATTCGTCTAAGCCAGGCGGAGCCGAGGGAAAGGAGTGAGCGCGCGCCATCCTGGTTTGCCTGGGCTGTGACCCCCGAGTTGACGGTGGGCGAAAAGCGGGTAGAGCGTTCTGACGGTTCCGTCATTCGCATCCTCATCGAAGCCAATCCGGAAGACGAAATCACCGAAGCCTGGAACGAAGCGCGGGGATTTCTTTTTCTCATGATCGCTTTGGCGGTCTCGGTTTACCTTCTGGTCCATTTCACCCTGGGCCGCGCCTTCAAATCGGTGGATCACATCCTGCATGCCATGGAAGACATCGAGCATGGCGATTATGGCAAACGCCTGCCTCGCTTCGCCCTCCCGGAATTCGACAAAATTTCGGACGCCTTCAACCACATGGCTCAGACCCTGGCGAAAGCGCGCGGCGAAAACCGGGCACTCACCCGTCAATCCTTGAAGCTGCAGGAAGAAGAGCGCCGCTACCTCGCCCAAGAGCTGCATGACGAACTGGGCCAATCCCTCAGCGCCATCAAGCTGCTGGCCGCCACCCTGCGCAATGGTGCGGAAAGCGAGGCTGCAAACGCCATCATGGAAGTCTGCGACCATCTATTCGGCGTGGTGCGGAGCATGATGCGTCGGCTGCGCCCCTTGATGCTGGATGAACTGGGCCTGATTCCCTCGCTGGAAGATCTCATCGCCCACTGGCGAAATCGCTGCCCGAACATCAACATCCGTTTCATCCATGCCGAAGGGGTGGAAGAAAGCGCCGGCGGGGCCAAGATTCATTTGTTTCGCATCGTGCAGGAATGCCTCACCAATATCGCCAAGCATGCCGATGCCCGGAATGTCTGGATCGAACTGGAATTGACGAAGGAAAACCGCATCCGGCTGAACATCGTCGACGACGGGTGCGGCTTCGATGCCTGTCAAATGTCGACTGGCTTCGGCTTGCCGGGGATGCGCGAGCGGGTCGCCAGCATGGAGGGCGGCTGGCGGCTGGAAACCGCTCGAGGTCGAGGGGTAGAATTGGAAATACAAATCCCTTGCGAACTGAAAGTGACATGAGCCAAAAAATCGTCGTCATGTTGGTGGACGATCACGCCGTGGTGCGAGCGGGTTATCGGCTGTTGCTGAAGCAATCGGATCGCATCGAAATCGTGCGGGAAGCCGAGCGCGGCGAGGAAGCCTGCCAATATTACGCCGAAAGCCGACCCGATGTGGTGGTGATGGACCTCTCACTGCCTGGTATCGGCGGCCTGGCCGCCATCCGCCGCATCCGCGCCCGCGACCCCCAAGCCCGTATCCTCGCTTTCAGCATGCACGACGAAATCGTCTATGTCGAACGCGCTTTGGAAGCCGGCGCAGGGGGTTACATCACCAAAAGCTGCGCCCCCGAAATCCTGGTGGAAGCCGTGCTTGCCGTCGCACATGGCGAACCCTACATCGAAACCGAAATCGCCCAGCGTTTGGCCTCGCAAAAAGTCGTTGGCGCTAAGGTCAAGCTGGAAAGCCTATCCGCGCGGGAATTCGATGTGTTCTGCCTTCTCGCCCAAGGCTTCACCCCCCGCGAAGTCGCCGATCAATTGCGCCTCAGCTACAAAACCGCCGCCAATTACAGCACGCTCATCAAAAGCAAACTAGGGATCAGCACCTCGGCGGAGATGGCGAAATTGGCCTTTCAACAGGCCATATTCAAGGTTTGACACTATATTGGTTCAAGCGAAATCGGCTGAAAGAGCAACGGCGACTCCAGACCAAATCATGACGGCTCGATCTTTCGAGAATCGCTCAGTCGTAAGCCTGGATCAATGCGGTCTGATACTGAGCCAGGTCGATTCCCAAATAACCGGGGAGATGCACCATCTTGATTTTGTAAGGATTACCTTTGGCATCGAAAGGCTTGATGCCCAAATCCACGAACCGCTCCACCGGATTTCTTTCGCTATCCCGTACGATCAGCAACTGAGGCCGCAGGCGCTGCTTGGGGTTGGGCTTGAGCACTATGCCCACTTCCCCAGTACTCAGCTCCACCAAGGTGCCGGGTGGGTAAAATCCCATATACGATGCAAAACTGCAGGTCAGCGCTTTGTCGATCTTGTTGTTGTTGGCCAATGAATTGAGGATGTGAACGGCGTCCAAGTGGTTTTGCGCGGAGCGATAGACGGTATGCCGGGTAATCGCTTCATATTTATCCACCACCGAAACGATCTTGCAATTCAAGCTGATTTGATTATCCACCAGCCCGCGCGGATACCCGGAACCGTCGGGACTCTCGTGATGACCATAAGCGACCTCGGCGGCTCCTGCGAAGATATTGCGTGCCGACATCAGGATATCCCTGCCATAGGTCGTATGCTGCTTGACGATGGCAAACTCCTCCTCGGTGAGGCTGGTGGTTTTGTCCAGAATATAGTTAGGGATCTCGATATTGCCTATATCATGCAATAGCCCGCAGGTCCCCAACTCTTCGAGCTGCTTTGCCTCCAGTCCCTGGAGCCTGCCGAGAATGATGGCATAGATGCAGGTGTTGACGGCTTGCTGAATGGTGTGTGAGTTCTTTTGCCTCATCCGGGTCATGAGCATCAGCGCATCGGGGTTGCGCAGGATGCTCGCGACACATTGCGAAACTGCCGTTTTGGCCAGTTGGACGTCGACATTTTGACCACGGCGGACTTCGTCCAGGAAGTTTTGAACCAGATTCGAAGTCTGGTTTTTGGCCACCTCGGCAGTACTCATCTCATCTTCCAATGAGGTACTGTTTTCACGAATGAACGAAGGCGTGGGTCCTTTTTCTATTTTGACGCGCACGGCTTGGGTCCGCCCCAAGTCGATATAAACGAACTCGCAGCACTTCCTGATCGCTTCGAGATCTTCGTCGGTTTCAATCTCAAAACCTTCGTCCGGGAACGAGGTTTCCGCCCAAGGGCGATCGAGTTCGCAGACAAACATTCCTTTGCGAAGATCTCCCGCTCTAAGCTTTATTTTTTCGTAATACACGACATCCAAAGGTATGGTTTTCAAGCGAATTCTCCCAAAGCTTGGCCAGGATTGCCACCCTCATGCTCCTCAAGAATAACGCCGAGGCAGGCGCAGAACGTTGGCCGGATCACTGCCGCCATCATCTTCCCAGCTTTTACCTGATGGTTTCGTACTTTGACCCGCGTTCGTTTCAATTTCAAGAGGATTTTCACCGATTCCCGTGGATGAGCGAATTTAGGGTCGTGGGACGAGCGATTCACCACGATTTCCGCAGCCCGATCAGCCGGGTCTCCTGCCAGTCGAGGCGATGGTAAAAATCCAATGCGGGGCGATTGCCGCCGTCGGCCAGCAATTGCAAACGGGTAAGACCGTGAGTTCTGGCCCAAGTTTCGGCGGCCTCCAATAATCGCCGCCCCAAGCCTCGTCCACGCCAGTCTTTTGCAACGACGACGTCCTCGACCAAACCCACCGGCCCACCCTCGGCGGTGGAGATCAACACTTGCAGGGTACACAACCCCACCACGCAGCCCTTCTCTTCCGCTACCCAGATTTTCCCGGTGGAACTGTCCAGCAAGCAGGCGAGTCCACGGCGCTGTTTGAGTTCATCGAACCGGAAATCGGCTTCGATGCTGAACAGTTCGCGCAACAAGGCGGTCATCTCGGCGATGTCGGCTTCCTGCGCGAAACGGATAATGGCGGAGATCGTCATGGCTGCTCCCAAAGCATGTTTGCGGACCCGTGCGCCCCCTACGATGACCGTTTGTCGCAGTACCGACACGCACGATAAGGGCTTTGTCGGTATTCTTTCCCACTTCGGTCCTTGTCAGAGAAGGCGCTAGCCTGATAAATCAATTGGCTATGGGTATATGGCACAGTGATTGCCCTTCATATTATATCCGCTTTTATCACCGCAAAGAGGTCCCTCCATGATCACCGAACCGAAAGCCAACCCATCCCAGAAATCGCCGGAGCACCCCATCGTGCAACAGGAAATCCCTACATCCCAGAGCAGACCCGAGGAATACCCTTATTACATCGTGCCAAAGCCGCCCATTCCCGGCCAAACCGCATGGAGCATCGTTCCTTGGTAATGCCCTGCGTGTTCTTTCCATGTGGGGGTAGGGTTTCGGCAGACGGATAACCCCCATCCATGACCGACACCCTGCCCCGTTGCTCTTTTTGCGGCATCGAGCAATCGCCTGCCCGTCCCCTCATCGTTGGTTTGGAAGGCACTATTTGCGAGGCCTGCGTCACACTGGCCGGGCAGGTCGTCTCCAATTGGGGGCGCAAGCGCATCCTCCAGGAATTGAACGGCCCCATCCCCAAACCCGCCAAGATCAAGGAAACTCTCGACAGCTACGTGGTCGGCCAGACACTGGCCAAGGAAATTCTGGCGGTGGCGGTGTACAACCATTACAAGCGGCTCAAACACGAAAGCGGCGACGACGGCCTCAGCCCCCTTCACGCCGACGTGGAATTGGGTAAATCCAACATCCTGCTGATCGGCTCCACCGGAACCGGCAAGACCCTGCTCGCCTCCACCCTGGCCAGAATCGTCGGCGTTCCCTTCGTGATAACCGGCGCCACCACCCTCACTCAGGCCGGCTATGTGGGCGATGACGTAGAACATATCCTGCTGCGCCTATTGGAAGTGGCTGAAGGCAATGTGGCGCGCGCCGAATGGGGCATCGTCTATCTGGACGAAGTGGATAAACTGGCGCGCAGCCCGGAAATGCCGACCAACACCCGCGACATCGCCGGCGAAGGGGTACAGCAGGCGCTGCTGCGCCTGGTGGAGGGCGCGCGGGTGAAAGTGCCGCTGAAGGGCAAAAAGCGCGAGGGCGATGAGGTGGTCATCGACACGCGCAACATCCTGTTTTTAGCCGGCGGCGCTTTCCCCGGACTGGAAGAACGGGTGGAGAAACGCCTCGCCCCCGCCAGCCACAGCATCGGCTTTCACGCCAGTTTGGTGAGCGGCGGCAAACCCGAAGCCAAGACCCTGCTCGGCGAAACCCAACCCGAAGACCTGCGCCATTTCGGCTTGATCCCCGAGTTCATCGGCCGTTTCCCCGTTCTGGCTCCACTGCACCCTTTGGACGAAGCGGCGCTGGTCCGCATCCTCACCCAACCGAAAAACGCCCTGGTTCGGCAATACCAGAAGCTGTTCGCTTATGAAAACGTCGAACTGGAGTTCACCGAGGAGGCCTTGCTGCGCATCGCCCGCAAGGCCTATGAGCGCGATACCGGCGCCCGTGGCCTGCGCAGCATCCTGGAACAGATACTGCGCAGGCCCATGTTCGAAATCCCTTCCCTGTCCGGTATCGAACGCTGCATCGTCGACGAGAAAGTCGTCGACGGATCCGCCATCGCCACGACCTTCCCCATCAATCTGGGGCATGCGCTGGAACCCGAGCCCGCATCAAGAGAAGAACGATGCCGTCCGACCCAGGCATTCGGCTCATGAAACGGAAAACCCGCCGCTGCTCCGGCGTCGAACAAATTGAGGCGCTAATTTTTCTGACCCAATCGACGTCGAACGATTTCCCTGACCTCATCGACCGGATCGTCCGCCAGCTTCTTGAGGGAATGCAAGGGCGCGCGCTCCGCCGCCAGATAGCGGATCAACCATTCCGGGTCTTCCAGCATGACGACCAGGGTGTCCGGATCCATCCTTTCAGCGACGATGCGGCGCACCTGCAAATCGGCGTCATGGCACATCAGCCCCAGACTGGGAACAGGCAGGCGCTGGGCGACCTGTTTACGCACCTGATCGTCAGGATCGCAGATCATGCGGAACAATCTTCCCGTCGGCAGGCGCTTCGCCACATAAACCCGTACGAGATAGTCGGAATCGGTGGCCATGGCTTCCAGCTTTTCCGGCGATAGACGGTCGGCGACGGTGATGCGCACTTCCCGATCAGGGTCGTTCATGAGCCGATCCAGCCGTTCCAGCGGTATGCGATAGGCCACGCTGCGGCGCACCGCTTCGTCCGCATCTTCGAGCAGGCTTTCCAGCGCTTCCACCGGCGCATAACGGGCGGCGATGGCGCGCCGTTCCCAAAAATCATCGCCGATATGATGGATCGCCTGCTCGGGGTTGCGCGCCAGGAACCGGTCGATCAGGCGTCCGCTCATAGCCCGAATGCAGACATCGCCCGGTACGCAACGAGCGGCTGGTAGTAGATTCTCCCGATAAGGACAGGCCGAGCAATCGGCAATGGCTGGGGGTTCGGTTCCGTTCAAAGGATAAACTCGGGCTGGAAGTATACTGCGAATAAGCACAAGCTGATGGGAGGGCAAGCCGATTTTATCCCGACTGACTGGATGGTACCCCGCAACTTTCGGCAAGAACGTTGTCTACATTCACGTTATCCTTGCGATAACTCATCTCGATGAGGCTGGAGCGGATTACCCAAAGCTGGCTGGCCTGCTCACGGCTAAGTGCAGTGATATCGGTCCCGGATAGCGCCAGTGCCAGGATAGCATCATTATTCGGCCGGATTGAACCGTTTATCTCGAGATCGAGCCATGATCAATTTCATCTATACATTACTGGGTAGTTTAGGTTATCACCACCCCTTGCATCCGGTTCTGGTCCATCTGCCGATCGGTCTCACCATGGGAGCGCTGGTCCTGAGCCTCGCCGCCCGCATTTTACACAAACCCGAGTTGCATCGAAGCGCTTACCATGCCTTGATATTGACCGCCATTTTCTCGGTCGCAGCCTTGTTCGTAGGTTTCATGGACTGGCGACATTACTTCAACGGCGCCTGGCTGCGTCCGATCGCCATCAAGATTTTCATCGCAATCCCTTTTACCTGCCTGATGCTATTGGGTATAGGGATAGGCTACCTGAAAGGCCCCCAGTCGAAAGCATTGCTGCCCATCTATATGCTTGGCTTTTTCAGCGTGATGTCGCTGGGATATTTCGGTGGCGAATTGACCTTTAGCGCCCGTTCGCCAATCGCTATATCGATTCTGTCGGCGGGGCAAAATCTCTTCGAAGCCAATTGTGGTAGTTGCCATGCCTTTGGCGGAAACAGCCTGGTGCCCAGCAAACCACTGCATTCATCCCCGCAACTGGCTAGTCTGGACAAATTCAAAGCCCATGTCCGCAATCCCACGCTTGCCGGTGGCGCTCAAGCCATGATGCCTGCCTTCTCGGAGAAAAAACTGTCGGACGCCGATCTGGAAAAACTCTATGTCTACATTCAACGCTATATCGTCCAGCCGCAATGCGCGACTTCGCAAATCCCGTGAGGGTAGCCATTGGCGAGGAAATTCGATGTTTTTCACCGCCTGCCCGGTGACGAAGCATAAGACGGATTGAACCGCCTTAGAGAAGTTTTAACTAAACCGCCGGTGGGAGACGCACTCCCACCGACGGTACTGGCTGAGCCGAACGAGGCTTATTCGACGCCGATGATGACGTTCGGTGCCTTGATGATGGCGCAGGCGGAACCCCCCACCTTCAAGCCCAAACCTTCAGCGGATTTCTTGGTAATGATGGAAACGATCTCAACACCCGGAGACAATTCGATAACGACCTCGGAATCCACTGCGCCGTGATTGATTTCCTTAACGGTGCCTTTAAGAACATTTCTTGCGCTGAGTTTCATAGCATTATCTCTTCGAGTTTGATGGATCTCGGGAACGGACTGTTTCCGAGGTAGGCATTATCCGCTCAGCCGTCCCCCAGTAAACCGACATTAATCAAATACTATCAGGTTTATTTCCTAATCCCATAAGGGTATTTTTTTGGTGCAAAATTCACGAACCGCAATCATGCAGCGCACCAATATAGCTCGCCACGATCGGCCAAATGAAAGTTCGCCGCCGATTTTGTTATACTGCCGATCCCGGCAAGACTTCAAACAAGAGATCGACATGGCCAAAGCCACCCTTACCTTCGAAGACATCAATATCACCGTCACCGTGCCTGCCGGAACCCGCCTCATCGAGATATCGGAAAAAGTCGGCTCCGGCATCACCTATGG
>JAQTSI010000131.1 GCA_028711365.1 Methylococcaceae bacterium | reverse complement strand
TATTTGGTCAATCTGTTAAACAACCCGGCGAGTCCGCTTCAGGTCGTCGCCGTTGAGCTTGTGCATTCTACAGCATCCTCAATCCCTGTCAAGCTTTTTGTTTCATCCCCGAAAACCCGCCCTCCTCCCTCAAAGCCCGGCCTCCCGCCACAACCCGCTTCCCCCAGGCCCGCTCAACCCTCCCGGACACCTATCGGTCCGCTCCGGAAGAGCTGCGCATTATGAAGATCTCTCCCTCCCCCGTCAACTACTTTGTGACAAATTCTCGTCACATAGCCATACACCATTGTTATTCCGGCTGTTTCTCCGGCTGAGCCCATTCGCGAAATGGTGATTCAGAACCTGTCCGCGGTCGGAGATATGGCCACGGACAGAGCTCACGGGCAATCGACGACTGCGCCCCTGAATCCAGGCACTATGGCGCGGGAGATTGCTGCCCCGCTTCCTTTGGCTGGGTTTGCTGCTGCGGATTGATGTTGATCCCCCGCTTCGCCAGTGCATTGACGATCAGGGCGGCATTGGGATTTCCCTGCTTGGACAGATTCAAAGTGCCCAACGCCAGAGCGTCGGTGAGCTGCCTTATCTTCTGGGCGTTTTGAATCAATGGCTCCTGGCTGCTGTGAATGACCGCGAGGTTCTCCCGCAGTTTGATGGTTTGCATGAGTTGAAACGCAAACCAGAGGATCAGCGCCGACAGCAGCAATAAAAGCGGCCAAAACACATTGGCAGCGGAACTAGGGTTTGGTGCTTGCGTATTGAATTCCATGGATTCTCCGATTCAGACTTAACGGGATGGCCGGGTTTCTCTATCCCTCGCCGAGGGAACGTTTCGAGAAGGCCTTTCCTTGGGCTCCACGCCTTCCCGGGGAGAACCTTCCTCGGCGGGTTTCGGGTTGGGATTCACCGTAAGCCCCTGCCCAGCCAGCAAGTCGCGAAGTTGCGCATCGTTACGGCTGACCGACAAGTCGGCGATAGCCTTCACCATCTCGCGGTACAGCGCATCCAATTGCTGAGCCTGCTGGATATAGACCTGACGGTTGTTGACCTCCTGCTGGCGCTCCAGATTTCCCGTATTCAATACGATGTTGACGATGACCAGCGCCAGCAGAATTCCCGCCAAGACCGTCAGTAAATGATGATTAAAACCTGATTTCATGATCTCTCTATAAAAGTCAAAAAAGTGGTAAACGCCGGCGCTTGCCCAGTCAGATGCGTCGATAAACTCGTTACTTCCGCCTCAATGTGTGCAGGGTGATCTCCGGCGGACAGTTGAGGCGCACGTCGACGATGCAAGAGCCAGCGCCCGCCGAGGTATAACCCTGCATGGCCTGGTAACGCCACGGCCCATTGCATAATTCGCGGGGGGCGTTGGCGTTGATGATGATGGGAACCCCGCCGGGAAGACAGATTTGACCGCCATGGGTATGCCCGCTCAGCATGGCGTCGAATCGGGCATAGGCGGCATGGCGGTACATTTCCGGCGAATGGGAGAGCAGGATGGACACGGCCCCCTCCGGAATCGGATCGGTCGCCTTTTCCAGATTGTCGGCGCGGAAATAATGCGGATCGTCGATACCCGCCAGCCACAGTTTCTGCCCACCTCGCTCGAACGCTTCGGCTTCGTTGAGCAATATCCGTATCCCCAAGGCCTCCAGGCCTGGCGTCATACGGATACTGTCGTGATTGCCGAGAACACCGTAAACCGGCCCGTGCAGATACTCGCGCACCCTGGCCATGGCGTCCAAAGCCTGCTGGTAGGGGCCAAAAGTCTTCACTCGGTAATCGCCGGTCAACACACATGCGTCGTAACCCTCCACCCGCCGTAGCGCTTCGATGAGGGCATCGGGCATATCCGCGGCGATGTCCAGATGAAGATCGCTCAACTGCAACAGGGTGAAACCCTCGAAAGCTTCGGGTAGGTGCTCGAACACAAACTCGTGGCGGCGGATTTCCATGCACCGCGCATTGCGTCTGCCTCGCCGAAGCAGCAAGGAAAGCCTGAGCGCACCACGGATCAGGCTATGGATCGAATACCAGTTCTCGATGTGAAAAAAGGTACGGCCCTGGCCAAAAATCCAGGCCTCCCGGTCATGCTCGATCCCCAAGCGCTGATCCAGATGACACCGTCCCACCCGCGCGGCGAGACGGTGGTAATGACTCTCGTCCATGGGAGGGCAACGATAACGCGCATAGTCGGAAGCATTCATGGAGAAGATTTCAGGGATTAAATTCAAAGTTCACCCGCCTCAGGGACGATTCCAAGTATCGACCAAATTCAAACCGACCACGCCGACAATGATCAAGGCGATGCTGAGCACTTTGACCAGACCGATGGACTCCCGAAAAAACACGACGCCGATCAAGGCGAGCAAGGCAGTACCTAAACCCGCCCAAACGGCATAGGCGATACCCAACTCGATATACTTGAGCGCGAAGGTCAATGCCGTGATCGATAGGCCATAGCAGGCAAAGATCAATACGGAAGGCCAAAACTGGCTGAATCCGTGCGCCACTTTCATGGTGGTGGTGCCGGCCAGTTCGAAGCCGATGGCCCCCGCCAGAAAGATCCAGCCCCAGATCCCCTCCCGCACGGCCGTTCCCATCAAGCGATGGGGGCGACACTATCCAGCAACTTGGACGATTTCGTAATCGCCTCGGATATGGTCCTCAGTGCCTCATCGATGTTTGCAGGCTCCCGAGCCCCCCGTTCCGCCTTGGCCGCTGCCTGCTTCATGGCTTGAGCGGCCTGCTGGTAAGGCGTGGTTGAAACGTTCAATGCGGCATTGAGTAAATCGATTTTCTGCTGGAACAACTGGTCCAGCATCTCGTCGATCTGTTCACTGGCGGTCGCAGGCGATTCGCTCAGGGCTTCCAGTGCTTGAATGATCTTTTGCAGGTCTTGAATCAGGTTGTCCACGTTTTAACCCTCACGCGCGATCAAATTTAGAGATAATAGGCAACGCCGGGCTTGGGTTGTCGTATTGTGCAGCATTTTAATTGTGGCCTTTCGCCACTCGTCCTCTATCATTACCACAAAGCGCTATTCTCGCCTATTACAGGCGAATAAAAAAATACTGTCATTTGATGGAGTTTTTCATGGACATCAACAACATTCAACGCCAGTTGCGCGACTTCGCCCAGGAACGGGACTGGGAACAGTTTCACAGCCCGAAGAACCTCGCCACGGCGCTTGCCATAGAAGCGGCCGAACTGCTGGAACCCTTTCAATGGCTGAAGGAAGATGAATCGCGAAGACTGGCGGAGAAACCCGCCGATTATGCGCGGATCAGGGAGGAAATCGCCGACGTGCTGATTTACCTATTACGGCTGGCCGACCAGTTGGACATCGATCTGGAAGAGGCGGTGAAGGAAAAAATGCGCAAGAATGCGGAAAAATACCCCATCGCTTTGGCCCGGGGCAATGCCATCAAATACAACCGAAGGGAAAGCTGAGGAACCATCCGACCGTCATGATCAAGACCCTGACCAATCAAACCATCGCCCTGGCCGGCTTGAGCCAGGCCGTCTATCTGGTGCAAAGCATCGCCAAGACCGGCTCGGCCAATGAGGAAGACCTGGAAACCTGCATTGCCAGCATCCTCAAGATCAACGCCGACGATGTGCCGAATGTTTATGGCGGGCTGGAAAAGCTGAAAACCGGGCTCAAGCTGTTGGAAAATCAACTGGGCAGGCCCGAGAAGGTGGATACGGAACTGGCCCGCTATGCGGCGGCGCTGGTCTATCTCGAAGGCAAGTATCGGCGCAACATTCCCATGCAGAATGCGCTACGCTCGGGCATCGAAAAAGCGACCGCCCAGGCCGCCCACTTCGGCGTAAGCCACGAAAACGTGCTGGCTAACCTCGCCGATCTTTACCAGAACACCATCAGCCAGCTACGGCCACGTATCCTGGTGGTGGGCGAACCCGTTCACTTGACCGACTCGCTCAACGCCAACAAGATCAGGGCCTTGTTGCTGGCCGGCCTGCGCTCGGCCTGGCTGTGGCGGCAATGCGGCGGCGGACGCTGGAAGTTTCTGCTCTACCGCGAAAAGCTGCGGGCAGAAGCGGTCAGCCTATTGAAATCCCACTTTTCCGATCTCAGTCATATTTGATGTATTTGAAGCGCGGATCGTCCGGTGTTCCTTCCAATAAGCCCTCGCTTTCAGACCTGGCATCCCAGTGGACGACGGCCTCGATTTTTCGCGCCAGGATGAAATCCTTGTCGGTGATGCCTTTGGCGGAATGGGTCGTCAATTTGACGATGACAAACGCATAGGAAACCGTCAAGTCCGGATGATGCCAGGCCGCCTCGGCCAGGTGACCGACGGTGTTGACGACCATCAGGGTCGCCTTCCAGCCACTGGTGCGGAATTTCCGCTTGATCCAGCCCTCTTCGTAATACCAGTGCGGCAGTTCCTGCCGCAGCCGTTCGGCAATTTCTTCTTCGCCGTAAACCCGCTCGTTCTTCACCTTGTTCATGACTTTCTCCCGCTGTTGGGGAAACCTAGCTTCCGGTGAGAGAAAGCGCTTGTCAAGAATTAAGGGGAAAATAAAACCCCGACTCATTGCTGACCGGGGTTTGAGGCAGTCCTGAAACCGCGACTAGGCGGCCTGAACCGGAATGGAATGACCGGTGCGGACGATCTGGTTGCTTTCGTTGACGTAGATCAGGTTGGGCTCGTAGTTCAACAACTCGGCCTGATTGAGGATGGCGTAGGCGCAAATGATGACGATATCGTTGGGAGCCGCATGGCGCGCCGCCGCACCGTTGACGGAAACGATCCCCGAGCCGTCCTGGGCGCGAATGGCATAGGTGGTGAAACGCGCGCCATTATTGACGTTATAGATGTGGATTTGTTCGTATTCCCTGATGCCTGCACGGTCCAAAAGATAACCGTCAATCGCACAGGAGCCCTCGTATTCGAGCTCCGAATGAGTCACACGGGCCCTGTGCAACTTGGCTTTCAATAGGGTTGTCTGCATTAATGAAATACCTAATACCTGATCCTGAGCATAGAATTATGCCGTAACGTTACCGTGAAAGCCAGCGTTGGGAAGGGTGAACTCATCCCCCTGAAGGGCCATTAGTTTAAATCCATTCGCTCAACTTAGCTGGCAGTCACCGGCGCAGGCGTTGAGACGGAGTCGGATTTCTTCAAGGCCTTGATCCAGCGTGGTGCGTTCTTGGCGACCTTCGCCGCTTCGTAATCGAACCTAGTATCCCGATACGGTTCGCGGCGGGTGAACAAAACGTAGATCGTGCGGATGATCTTGTGGGCCACGGCCATGATCGCCTTCTTGTGGCCGCGTCGGGCGACCAGGCTTTGGTATTTGTCGCGCAGGGCGCTTTTGGTATTGCGGACGGCATTGGCGGCTTCGCACAGGATCACGCGGATGGCGTGGTTGCCCTTGCGGGTTTTGCCGGTCTTGCGCTTGCCCGCACTTTCGTGCTTCCCCGCGGTCGTTGTCAAGAAAGATGTCGCATTTTCAGTTTTGATTTTGAGGTGATTTCGGCCTTTTCTGATGGTTGGATTTATCGGGGTTGAGAGAGACCGTTGCGGGTCGCTCCCAGTTGCGGATGTCGCCTGACCAACGTCGCGGATGATCCTAAGGATGCGGAATGCCGGTTTCCAGTATCAAGCGTTGAAGATAGGGAGGACCCTTTCGGTCCAACCGGCTTTTCGGGCGGGCTGAAGCAGCCGGAAAGGCAACGCTGCCGGTCAGCGGGAGCGATCTGCAGGAGGTGGGTACTATTCAAGAATTGCTTTCCGGGCCGAAGGCTTGGGTATCTAAGTGAGAGGGGTAATCGCTCAGGAACTGTAAAAACTCCTCTTCCGACAGGGGCAGGCTGATCAGCGAACCCTGGATGAATTCGCATCCCAAATGCTCGAGCATCGCCCTTTGTGCATAATTTTCCACGCCTTCGGCAATGGTTTGCAGATTCAGGCTATGGGACATCGCAACGATCGCGGCAACGAGTTGTGCGCTGTCATGGTCCAAGCTCGCATCCCTGACGAATGAACGGTCTATCTTCAGCCGGTTGATGGGGAATTTCTTCAGGTAACTCAAGGAAGAATAGCCGGTGCCGAAATCGTCCAGCGCGATGCTCACTCCCAGGTTTCTAATGGAATTGAGCATGATAATGGCGGATTTTATATCCTGCATGAGCACGCTCTCGGTAATTTCAAGCTCCAGGCATTCCGGTTTCAGGTTGGCATCCAGCAAAGCATTCACGATGTTGTCGCGCAGCGAGGGGTCCTGAAACTGCCGGGCCGATAAATTGACGGAGATCCGCTGCAAATTCACCCCTTTTTCTTGCCAATTCGACAGCTTGCGACAGGCAGTACACAAAATATATTTTCCCATGGGGACGATTAACCCCATTTCTTCGGCTAATGGAATGAATTCTCCGGGTAATACCAATCCCTTGCCCGGGCTATTCCAGCGAACCAGGGCCTCGGTAGCGACGATCGCGCCGGTTCTCAAGTCGACTTGCGGTTGATAAAAAAGATCCAATTCTCCGGCTTCCAGAGCATTGCGAAGTTTCGATTCCAAGGTCAAGCGCTCGAGGGCAATCGCATTCATTTCCTTCGAATAAAACTGGAATGAGTTTCTCCCCTTGCTCTTGGCGACATACATGGCCGTATCGACGTTCTTGAACAAGGTTTCGACATCCTGTCCATCAAACGGGAAAACGGCTATCCCCATGCTCGCGGGGGCAAACAGATTCTGATCCATCACGTTGAAAGGTTTGGCAAGATGCTCGAATATTCTCTCGGCGACTTTCAAGACCGCCGAAGTATCAACGATGTCTCCTAGGACGATGGCGAACTCATCGCCGCCCCATCGAGAGACGGATTGTTCCTCCGCCTCGTCGTGAACACGGACGACGCCATCGCCTCTGCGCACCGTTTCCAGCAAGCGGCGACCTACCTGCCGGATCAGCTCGTCACCGGCCTTGTGACCTAATGAGTCGTTGACCTTTTTGAAGTGGTCGAGATCCAGGAACATGAGGGCGACTTTCCGTTGATTTCGATCGGACTGGGGCAACAGAAGCTCCAATTGCTTTTCACAAAACAGCCGGTTGGGTAGCCCCGTGAGTTGGTCATAATAGAGCAGGGAGCGAATCTTTTCCTCCTGGTTTCTCCTTTCGCTGATGTCTTCTTCGTGCTCCAGATAATGGGTAATGGCGCCGCCGTCGTCCTTGACCGGCACGATCGATACCCAAGCCCAAAAATAATCTCCATCTTTTTTCCGATTGCGAAACTCTCCCTGCCAATCCTGGCCCCTTTTCAGGGCTTGCTGCAAATCCTCGAACAGCAACAGAGGGGTCTCGGCTTTGAGCAGGTCGAAGAAATTATGATCGCGAAGGTCCTCCAGTGAATACCCCGTCAGTTGTCGGTATCTAGGATTGACATACTCTATGGCTCCTTGTTCATTGGCGATGAGGATTCCGTCCGGGCTTTGTTGCACCGCCATCGAGAGTTTGCGCAGCTCGGATTCGGCCTGTTTGCGTAAGGTGATATTCCTAATCAAGGCGATGACTTCTCCTTGTCCGCACTCCACGAATCGCGCTTCGAACTCGTGCAGGATACCGTCTTGAGAAAGGCTATATTCCAGCGTCTCGATGGTATTTCCCGAAAGGGTGCGCTGGATGGCTCGCAACGCGCCATTCGCCACGGATTGAGGCAGGACTGCCAGGACGGATTGACCGACCCATTGTCCGGTTGAGTGATAAGGGCTGAAGTCCTTGGCGGCCTTGTAGTCGAGAATGATGCCGTGACGCTCGAGGCGAAGCAGCATGTCGGGTATGGCGGTCAGCAAGGCCTGATTGCGTTTTTCACTCTGCTGCAGTGCCGTCAGGGTGGCGAAACCGCGCAAGATATAGCGCAGACGGTTTTCCAATAGGGCGAGGTTGACCGGTTTCATGAAGAAGTCGGTCGCGCCAACCTGGTAGGCTTGCTCGATCGATTCGATATCGTTCAGACCGGTGACCATCAGGATGGGGATCAACTCGCCTCCCGGCAGTTGGCGCAGGGCCTTGCAAGTGTCGAAACCGTTCATCCCAGGCATGATCACATCCAGCATCACCAGTTGGGGTTGCAGGATGGGGAACAAGTCCAGGGCTTTTCGTCCCGAGGATGCCTCCGCGGTGCGGAATCCGGTTTTCTTGAGCCATTGGATGATCAATTCGCGGATGTTTTCCTCATCATCCACCACGAGCACCAAAGGGCCTTCCCGCACCGCCGGGGCCTGGGTATCGTCCCACGGGCTCAAGGACGCCTGCGCAGGAGGGCGCCGCTGCGCTTGAACGGCATGGCTTGCCAGGGGAGCGGCATCGATGAGCCCTCGAATGAAGCGTTCGACTTCGGCGTATTCGAGAGGAATGCGTTCAATCCCAGCACCATCGAGGCTGCCGGTTCGCGCCGAGGCTTCCAGTTGAGCGGCGAGAACGGACAGGGAGAGGGCGCCGTATTGGGCGCTGCTGGATTTGATGGAATGGGCGCTTTCCGCCACCGCGGTGCAATCGCCTCTGGCGATGGCCGTCTCCAGCACTCCGATTTGCTGGCGGGTATTCTCCAAATAGGTCTTCAACAGCTTGCCGACGATGTCCTCTTCGCCAGGCATTTGCAGTTCACGCAGTTGTTCGATGATCGTGATGTCCACCGCCGGAGTTTCGGCGGCAGCCGGTTTCAACCGGGTAGACTCATCGTCATCCGAAGAGGCAGGCGAGCCAACGGCGTGGGAATCGACCGTGATTCGAGTTGCCCAGCGTTCGATGATGTTCTGCAAGCCTTCCCGGTTGAATGGCTTGGCGAGGTAATCGTCCATCCCCGCTTCCAGGCATTTCTCCCGGTCTCCCTTCATGGCGTGCGCCGTTAGGGCGATGATCGGCAAATGTTGCGCCGTTTCGGAGGCGGGCCTTGGGTTGGCCTGCTGCTCGCGAATGATTCGGGTGGCCTGATAGCCATCCATGCTTGGCATCTGGCAATCCATGAGCACGAGATCGAAGTGCTGCTTGGCCACCGCCTTGACGGCTTCCACGCCGTTTTTCGCCAGCACCACCTCACAGCCCAATTTACGAAGCATGGCCCTGGCCAATTCCTGATTGGCTACCGTGTCTTCGGCCAGCAGGATGGACAGATTCAAGGGTTTAACTTCCGCTGTGGACATCCATTGAGGGGGCGCCTGAAGCGGTTTTGCTCCCATGACCCCGACCAGATCGTCGTAGAACTGCTCCTGCCGGATGGGTTTCGGTAAAATGAGATCCACGTCGGCTTGTACGACTTCGTTGCTGAGGTTTCCCCTCGTGATGACCGAGAGCAGGACGATGCGGAGATCGTCGAAAATGGGATCGTCCCTGATCAGACGGGCAACTTCCAGACCACCGATATCGGGCAGCGTCCTATCCAGCAGGATCAACCGATAGGGCGCCTCCCCGCGGCAGGCTCGAAGCAACATGGCGAGCGCCATGGCGCCCTGCTCGGCCTCGTCGGCCAGCATTCCCCACTTTCGGGCATGCTGGAGCAGGATGTTGCGATGAGTGAGGTTATCCTCAACCACCAACACCTTGACTCCCCGAAGTTCAGTCTGGGGAGTCTGATACACTGAGACCGCCTCGGGCTGGAGCGAGAGTCGCACCGTAAACCAAAAGACCGCTCCCTGCCCCTGCGAACTGACGACGCCGATATCGCCATTCATCAAGCCACATAACTCCTTGGCGATGGCCAGCCCCAGGCCGGTACCGCCAAACTGGCGCGTCGTCGAGGCATCGGCTTGGGCGAAGGCGCTGAAAATAGCTTGCTGCTTTTCCAGGGGCACTCCTATCCCCGTATCCCTGACTTCGAATCGCAGCGTAGCTTCGCGGCCGTTTTGCTCCAACAAAGTGCACCAAACCGAGACCTCGCCGTGCTCGGTAAATTTGATCGCATTACCGATCAGATTCGATAGGATTTCCCGCAGCCGCATGGGATCGCCACGGTACCCGGTGGGAACCTCGCTTTCGAGCAGGTAACTGAGCTCCAGATTCTTGCTGTGCGCCGATTCGGCAAAAGACTCGATGGCATCGCCTACGATTTCGATCAAATTCATATCGATATGGTCGAGTTCCATTTTGCCGGCCTCGATTTTGGAGAAATCCAAAATATCGTTGATCACCGCCAGCAGCGTGCGTCCCGATCGTTGTACCGTTTCGGCGAAGCTTCGTTGCTCTGAACTCAGTGTGGAATCCAGCAACAGTTCGGTCATCCCCAAGACCCCATTCATGGGGGTGCGAATTTCATGGCTCATGTTGGCCAAAAATTGGGATTTGGCGCGATTGGCTTGCTCGGCGATTTCTTTCGCCTGGGTGATCTCCCGAAGGGCTTTGCGCAACTCGTCGTTGGCACAGGAAAGTTCGGCGGTGCGCACCGCGACTTCGTCTTCGAGTTTGGCTCGGTACCCTGCCAGGCGTTTGTCCCGATCTTCCACCTGGGCAAGCATTTCATTGAAACCGACGATCAACAGACCGATTTCATCCAGTTCACCCGGAATGGCCCGCACGCTGAAGTCCTGTTCGACGGATACGCGCTCCATCGTCGCCGTCAGATGCTGAATCGGCATGGAGATTCGTTGCTGCAGGCGTCTCGAAAAGAAAATGGCGATACGGGCGGAGCCGAGGATCACCACCAGAATGACGAGGCAACTCCATAAGGCTTGCTCATAGAGACGATCCAGGTGGGTGCGTAAATAGACCCGACCGATGGCTTCGTTGTCGAACCGGATGGGAGTGGTATATTCCAGGCGCTTCCAGCTCAATCGCGTCGATGATTCCGGTAATTGGCTGGCGGCACTGAACCAGGGATCGGACGACAACTCCGCAGGCAGACCCCCTTCCACCTCTTTGAGGTTATAGGAGGCGAAAGCTTGACCGCTCGAGGTCATCAGCAAACCCGCCTCGATATCCGGTTCGGCCTTGAGGGTTTCCAGCACCTTGGTCGCGGTTTTGGCATCGCTGAATTCCAAGGCGGCGATGCTGTTTTTGCCGATGAGGTCGGCCATCACGCCGACGTGATTCCATAAAGCTCTATACAACGAAAAGATCTGAAACGTGCCGATCGACAAGCAAGCGAGCAGCAAGGCCAGGGAAGTCGTCGACCACAATAGATGACGCAGCTTCCGGCTGACGCTGAGATTTTCGAAAGGAGAAGATTTGAATGGGATTCGCATGGCGGGATCACTCGATGACGGTGGCTAACTCCAATAACTGCGAGCTGATGACGATGCCGGTCTTTCTGCTGGCTTTCAGGTTGATTTTGAAAGCCATATGATTGCCTTCCTTGACCAGTTCAATCATTCCACCCCGCTGGGCGAAATTGGAAATGTCGCTCACCGTCAAAATAGGCAGGAGCTTGAGTCTGGCGAGGGTCGATTCAAGGCGGTTGTTTTCCGATTCACTCAGAAAAAGAATATGGCAGTTTTCTGCCCGATGTTCGGCGCTGGAGCCTATCACCAAGACTCGCAACTCGCGGCCATGGGGGGTACCGCGGTTGACATTGTCCAGAGCGTCGACCAGCGGTGTTTCACCCAGCAGGCAAAGCAGGAGAGGCGCCGAAGGGTCCGCTGTTTGCCCTGGCCATTCGACGAATCGAGTGAGCTTGACCAGGATGGCGGCCTTGACCTGATCCTCGACCGTCAACTCCGCCCCTAGGCTCAAGCGGGATAAAGTCGTCGCCAGGCAGATACCGAGTATCCCCATCGTACAACGGAACAGAAATCCCCATCGGCCTCCACTCGCTGGGCGTATCCTCATTGCGTGTGGCCTGATTAAAACTCCCAACGGACTTGACCGAAAATGGAGCGTCTTATTTCGACCTGGGGAACATCATTGAGCTCCGAACGGAATTCGGAATGCCGGTTGTCGAGCAGGTTGGAGCCGGTCATTGATAGCTCCAGCTTGTTGATGGGGCGCCAGGCGATGCGCATATCCATTTGCAGATAGTCAGAAATTTGTGTAGTGACCACGCCGAAATAGCCTCCGATGCGATCGACATAGCGCCACCACAAGTCGATGTCGAGGTCGGGACGTGGATTCCAGGAGGAACGCAGGGAAACCTGATGGACGGGATTGACTCCGATGCCAAAGGTGCTATAGGTGCTTTCGGTTCCCGTCTTGGATTGCTCATTGGTCGTCTTGAAGAAGGTGTAGGATCCCTGCAGACGCCACTGATCCAGGGGTTTCCATTCCACCGCCAACTCCGCCCCGTAAGTGTCTAGGGAAGCGGCATTCAACAGGTAAAGCGGGATGTACACATATTGGACAGGTGAAACGGCACTGAGGCAGTTCGGCAAGGCGCCGCCGCCGGGATAACAGGAGGCCGCCCCCTGTCTCGTGCTGCGGAGCCGAGTATATTGGTTATAAAACAGCGCCAGATCGTAACTGAAGCTATCGGAGACTTGTTGTTTGTAGCCGGTTTCGTAGGCGATTACCGACTCGGAGGCAAAGACGGAGCTACCGCTCACCCTTCCATAAACAGGGACGGGTAGTGAAGTCGGAACATACTGCGCCAGGGAGCCATTGATGGCGCTGGTGTTCTGGTCTGCGCGGCTCGGTATGCGCACCGCACGCGCCACCGAGGCCCAAAGGGTATTATTCTTGTCCGGCGTCCACAACAGGCGGGCGTTCGGCTGTCCTTCGAAACCGGTGTAATCATTGTGTTCGAGTTTGCTGCCGACGATGAAGACCAGCTTATCCTTGATCAGTTGTATGTCATCCTGCAGAAACGCGCTGTAAAGCTGGGTTCCCCGGTTAGCTGGATTCAATAGGGCGGAAAATGAACCCCGGGTGAAATCTTCGGTGAAACGATAACCCAAACCCAGTATCAAGTCGTGGCCGTCGAAAGCCTGGGTCCGATATTGAAAATCCAGGTCGGCGGTGTGGCGTCTTTCGTTGAGATACTGCCAGTGGCGCTCGGTTTGGTCGAAATAGGCTTGCAAGGTGAGCGCGTCGGTAGCCGAAACCTCATGGCGCCTGCGCGTCATGAGGTTGAAGCCGGCGACATCGGTTTGATCACGGACGCGCAGGGAATAGGG
>JAQTSI010000130.1 GCA_028711365.1 Methylococcaceae bacterium | reverse complement strand
TCTGCCACCGCTCCCGATCTTGGGGTACCAAACGCTGGATGCGGATTCTTCGGTTCATGACACCCTCCCACCCGATTCGCCATCGCGACCCTAAGTGTAGTCACTATTGGGGGGATAAGGGAGTAAAGAAGACAGCCCAGCAGAACTGACGCTAACGGCTGCTAAGAACGAAGCCTTGTTAAAGAAGGCGCTTTCTCTTGCTCAAAGCAAGGCGGCTACAATGGAGCCGATAATTCTGGAAATTCTCAAAAGTGGAGAAGTCGATGGCCTTTGCAAGCTCAGGCCCAAGTTTTCGACAATATGTTTTGAGGCTAAGAAATACAATTGCACATGGGTTATGTCATTGCCATGGTCTGCTTTACTCGATACGACGCCAGACGAGGAAGCAACTTACATATTAGAAACGGTCATTACAAATCTGCAGATGGAAGAGGCCAAATCCTGGCCTAATAAACGCGGTAATGCGGAGTCTCACGGTAATCCGTCCTGATTGCGGCAAAGATAATCCGGGTTATTCCACGCTGGAAAACAAAGTTCGAGCCACGTGTGGCAAGAACGGGACGTTTTCCATGCCCCCTGGTAGCCGTAGGCGCCGGGCGGGTTTCCGGTAGGAAACCTGCAAGGCGCAACGAAACGGCGTCAGTCATCTGCGAGCAAATTCCAGTGACGGCTTTAATGTCACTGGAATTAAGTCGAGCGGGGACGGCCAGGGCCGCCGAAGGCAAAGTAGTGCCTCGTCGGAAGCTGGAACCTGTCGGGAACAGATTTCAGACTCGACCGACAGGCACTCGATCACACGCATCAGGACAAGGCCGAACGCATAAAGCAGCGCCTCGCCCAAGGCCCACCACTGTCCCCCGAACAAATGCAGAACCTCCTGCGCCATATCGACAATCTACCCACAAGCGGTAAACCCGCAAAAAAGTGGCCAAAATTGGAGTGATAAGGGAATAATGAAGTCGCTAATAACTTACCTTAAATGTCGGGCTGTCCTCCGGACGGGTTTGGCGATGGTCGTAAATTCGCGTGGTGGAAATGTTGGCGTGGCCCAGCCACTCCTGGACCTTGGCAATATCGGCCTGGTGATCCAAGGCATTGGTCGCCGCCGTCGCCCGTAGGGCATGGGCGCCGATCTGGAACCCTAGTTTTCCCGAGTACTCGCGCACCAGCTTATAGACGCCATCGGCGGTGATGCCTTGGGGCTCACCTCGGGTGTTGTGGCTGACCGGACGGAACAGGGCGCCGGCGTTGTCTTCACCATGTCCCGCCTGTTCCAGATACTCATGAATCAACCGACCTGCCGCCGGATGCAACGGCACGTAGCGGGTCTTGCCGCCCTTGCCGGCGATCTTCAGGTGCGGCACGCCCCGGCGTTCGTGCTTGAAGTCCTTCACCTTCAGCTTGCACAACTCGTCCCGACGTAGGGCGTGGTAGAGCAGAGTAGCCAATATCGCGCGATCGCGTAGCGTCTTTAGGGACTGACCGTCGGGGGCATCGAGCAGCTTCCGCGCCTGATGGTCGCCCAGCGCCGGGGTCCGACCGGCGGCGCCGTCTACCTTCGGTCGCTTCACCCCTTTCACCGGGTTGTGGGTCACGGCGTTCTTTTCACACAGATACTCGAACAGCGACGACAGTGCCGCCAAGCGGTGGCGGATGGTACTGCCGCAGCGCTCGCGCTGGACCAGATCGTCACGCCAGGCGATGACATGGGCACGGGTGACACCACGGAATTCCTCTGGGCGAACAATGCCGGTGAAGGTCATGAAGTCCTGGATCGCATTTTCATAGGCGCGGCGGGTACAGCGGTTGCTGAGATTAGCGAACCATTCGACCTCAGGGGGCACGTCGGACAGCCGGCGGAACTCGGCGGTGGTCAGGAGCCGGTTCGTCGGTTCGACCGCGGGGGAGGGGAGGATCGGATTCGCTTCGGTCATCGGATTCACCTTGTCAATCAATCAGCGTTCATGACGGCAATCGGGCCAGGGTTATGAACTCGCGCACCGTCACGATCTGGGTGCGGTCGTAACAGCCTAGGGTCAGGAGGTCCGGCTTATCACCAGTGACCAGGTAATCTGCCTCGCCGCCTGCGGCGATGGACAGCAGATAGTTATCGTAGGGATCGGGAGAGGTATCCACCACGGGCAACGGATCAACCAGCCGCGCGATCTCGCGCAGCTCATTGACGAGCCGGCCAGCCAGGGCGGGCTTGAGGCGCTCGCGCAATTTCGGGTAGCGAGTGACACGGCGTAGCTCGTCCAACTGCGGCTCGGCCGTCAACAGGATGAAGCGGCCCTGGCGCCAATGGACGATCAACTTGGCCGGGAGCGAGGTTTCCACTAACAGCGCACTGATCAGGACGTTGGTATCAAGCACCACCCGCATGGATTAGCGTTTCCCCGGCTGACCGGTGGCCAAGATTTGGCGCAACTCGTGACGCACGGAGTCAGTCGCCTCGTGGATCAGGTCTTGAAGCGCGTCGGGTTCCAGGTCGGCGAAGGCCTCACGCGCCTCGGTGACGGTTTGGTCGAACACCCGCCACCGCACGGCGTCCTCGATGAACTTCGAGAGGTCGCCTTTTTTCAGGCCGCGTTGGGCCAGCAGGGTGCGGACCGCGATGTCGGTCTCCTTGGAGACTTTGACGGTCCAGCGGGTCATGGTGTCGGTGGGCATGGGGCACCTTTTGGTAAGCGTATAGATGTTTATCAGTCTATCCGTTTATATGGATGTCGGCGACAGGGAGCGGGTGCTGGGAGTGATATTACTATTGATAAAATAGGTTATCAAGATATAAATAAGCAACGTGCAGTGAAACTGGAAGGGCGAGGCAGGGCAATTTCTTTTGCTGCTTAATTTACACTTTATTTGCTGTTTACATTTAATGTGTAATTGTATAGCATTTGAATCGTCGCTTTTCTGGAGCCCTCCATGAAATCAAAAACCATCTCAATAAAAGTCTGGCGCCCTGTCCTGAATACGTTGAACACGAAGCTAGACCAGGCGTGTTTGAGGCGCGATGCATATCTCAATCGAGTTCTCGATGTCGAACTTAAGGAGCTTGACGCAGAAGTACCTTTAGCAAATTCTGCTCGCGCCAGACGATTTATCGCTGATCAGTTAGACAAGCTCGACAGGAAACCCGTCAGTTTGTCGCTTCGTCCTGATCTAGTGGATTACCTGGACGATATTTGTGAGCGCAAAAACATCATCAGAGACTCATTTTTTAATCGTCTTTTTTTTCTCTTAGCGGTTCCTGTCGACTCATTTCCTCGGTATTTTAATTTGCAAAGCGACTGGATAAGTTTCGTGCTAACGGAGAACTATGACTGTGACAGTTCAAGCCCTTCGTTTCGCGCGCTATTTGATCCATTAAATCCAGTCATAGACCCTTTTTTTGCACTTAGAGTAGCGCTTCAGTCATCTGACAACGAAAAACACAAGGGAGGAATCTATTCGACGACATTCGGTTCTTCCCTATTTAAGGAAATCGATATGCGTGGACTTAATTGTTATATGGCTGATAACGATATATCAGGCGATATAACAACATTGTCATTAGATGATCTCCTGGTTTTGGAGAGTCTTTAGTAAGGGGGAAATCAGATGTTTACTAAACATGCCATGAGCCGCAGCCAGCAAAGAGGGGTTCCACCGCTTATAGATGGATGGCTTGATGAGTTCGGAGAAGAAGAGTACGACGGCAATGGATCAGTAAGACGATACTTCAGTCGTCGCAGCATTAGAAAACTCGAAAAAGCTTTCGGGAGCACGCCTGTGCGACGACTTTCTGAATACTTGAACGCTTACAAAGTAGAAAGCAGCCACGATGGCACAACGATAACCTGTGGCCACCGCACTAAGCGAATCAATCGGGCGTGATGCTCAGCCTCACTCGACTGGCGATCTGGTTTGCCCTTGTCTTTAGCGTGCCAGCATAGCCTGCGTAAGGCGAGTGACAGGATGGATACGCATGGAAGCGATCAGCCAACAGCGCGGGCCGCTCAGTCGCAAGACCGTATGGCTGGCCATACACCAGTATGGCGAACTGGCTGGGTTGTCCCTGCCCGCCCATCCGCACATGCTCCGCCATTCCGGCGCGGATTGAGAAGCTGAGGCGGTAGCCTGTCGACACAGCACCGTTTTTGTTTGCTATATTTAATTATTTATTGTAATATTTATTTGAATAAATATTCAAATAAATTGTTATCAATGATCTTCACAATCGCAAACACCAAAGGCGGGGTGGGTAAGACCACGACGGCGGTCCACCTAGCGGCCATGCTCGCCAGAACATCCACAACGCTGCTGATCGATGGCGACCCCCAAGCCAGCGCGGCCAGCTGGGCGGCTTGGCGACGGGATGTCGGGCGGTTACCTAGCCCGACCACAACATGCTTAATAGGCAAGGCCATCCTTGCTGAGGGGAAGGATTTGGCCGCTGGTTTTGCCCATACCGTGGTTGATGCCGGCGGGCGCGACAGCGCCGGCTTGCGAGCATCTTTGCTCCTAGCGCAAAGGGCAATTATTCCTGTGGGCGCGTCAAACTTCGACGCGGCGGCGATGACCGATTTGTTGGAAGTGGTCGAGTTGGCCCGCGAGTACAACCCTTTTCTTGATGTCCGTGTGCTACTAGCTCGCATCGATCCACGAACCAAAGACACTGGCGAAATGTTGACCTATCTGGCGGGGCAGGGGCTTAACGTGTTGTCGGCGCGGGTATGTGAGCGGGTGGCATTCAGACGATCCACAGGGGAAGGGGCGACTGTGCAGGAGCTCGGCAAGGACAATCATGCCACAGCCGAAATGGAAGCACTTTTCGACGAGGTTACAAAATGACAATCAAAGGTAAACCCAAAAACTTGGATGATTTTCTGTCCGGTTCGGCAGAACAAGCTGGAGCACCGGGCGCACGCCGGGCGCAGCGCATCACCAAAACGATTAGGATTTCTCCGGATATCGAGGTGGCATTGAAAGACGCTGCTTACACGCGCTCAAAGGCGTCTGGCCAGCGCGTGACCGAGTCTGATTTGATTGATGAAGCTTTAAAGAAATATTTAAATGAATAAATCATAAAGCATGGGGTAGGGTTGACGGTTGTTCGCTTATTTTGTAGTTTTACTACAGTAAAATAATTCGAGTGACGCATATGTTAAGCGCATCCCTTCGCCGCTCAGGCGGTTCGTTGATCGTTACCATTCCTCAGTCCTATATCGAACAAAATCACCTAGAAGCTGGCGCAAAGCTCGTTATGGAAATCGCGGGCGCGGAATTGAGGCTTAAGCCAGCGCGTCTCCGTCGAAGTCTTGCAGAGTTGCTAGCGGCCACGCCGGAAGGTCTGCACCGAGCGGAAGGTTGGGATGAGATGCCGACGGTCGGAGAGGAATGGTGACGCTGGATCGAGGGGATATCCTCCATCTTCAGTTCGACCCGGCCAGTGGGCGAGAAATGAAGGGGAATCACTTTTGCCTAGTGGTATCGCCCAAGGCATTCAACCAACGTTTTAAGCTGGCCATGGTCTGCCCGATTTCAGGCGGTGTCGCATCGTCCGCTAGGGACACAGGCTTTTTGGTACCGTTATTAGGGGCTGGCTTGAAGACTGTCGGCAGTATACATACCCATCAGATCAAGTCGCTTGATTGGGTTGTCCGCAAAGCCAGCCTTGTCGAGCGCGCACCGCCGCACATCGTTAACCAGGTCCTTGAGTGCCTGGTTTCTGTTCTGGAGGAGTGAAGATCGGGATCGTTTAAGCGCCGATTTTTACCCATATGCTACTGGCGCCATCATTGCCAGCCACATGGGCCAATGATGGCCAGAATTAAGCCAATACCAATGAAGCCAGGCATGGCGCAGGATTCAGCCAGTTGTTCAAGCAGAAATCCACAGAAATTGGGGATAAGTGAAATTGAAACCGCGCTGGGAAGTCATTGAGGGTGGCCGCGACCAACCGGAGGCCGAAATCGTCGAGGATTTGTTCCTCGGTCGTTACGACCCCACCAAGACGGCCAAATTAAAGCAACGTGGAGAACTACGTCTTATGGCAACCAACACCTACGATGGCGACATCATCGCTTGGGCGAACGAACAGGCGCGGCTTTTGCGCGCCGGGCTGTTCTCACAATTGGACATTGAGCACATCGCCGAGGAGATCGAGGACGTGGGCAAAAGCGAACAACGTGAATTGGAAAGCCGCATGGCAGTGCTGCTGTCCCACCTGCTCAAGTGGCAGTATCAGCCCCCGCGCCGGGGCAATAGCTGGGAAGCGACTATTCGCACCCAGCGCACCAGCATTAAGCGGCGCATCAACAAAACGCCAAGCCTTAAAGCGTCTCTTTCCGACCCGGACTGGTGGGCAGATTCTTGGGATGACGCAGTAACATCAGCAGTGCAAGAAACCGGCATCGCGTTATCTGCTTTCCCCGCATCATGTCCATGGGCATTTGAGCAAATCATGGATTCGGAATTTTGGCCTAACTAAGCTCGTCTCTCAAAGAAAACACGCCTTTCCTGCCATCTTGGATCCGACACCCGATAAAGTCGCCTTGTTCGAGAAATTGTCAAGTATAAACCGTATCAATTTGGAGATACGGTTAACTAGAGAGATTTGTCTGAAAATGTGAATAATCTCGTATCTCCTGATGTAAGCAGAGAGATAGCATGGAAACAAAGCCAATGAGCGACACTCAAAAACAAATCTCCGAGATCCTAGAACAGCAGCTAGAGACCGAAAATCCTGACCTTGACGCTGGTTTGAGACGTAGCCTTGCCAGATATGGCGCAGTGGTGGCCATGAAGAAGGCCGAAGAAACCGATCAGCAGAAGTCCAAAACAAAGGTGGTGCAGCTTGATTTTTGGGAGGATGGAAAACACGCCGCGCCGAATGCGGTTTTCCGGTCGGCTTTGTTCCCTGCTCTGAACCCTAAGCAGAAAGACCACCGCCGTTTCCTGAAAGAAGAGCGTATTTATGGTGTATCAGGAATTGAGATTTTATTTACCGGGGAGCAGTTCGATCAATCCGACTTGGACGTTTATCTTGAGCTTTTGAACATGGCACAGCCTTACCCCTTGGGAACGCCTATAAAATTTTCGGCTTACTCGCTTTTGAAGGCTTTAGGATTGACCACGGGGGGGAAAGACCACAAACGTTTACATTCGGTTTTAATCAGGCTATGTGGCGGCGTTGTGGATATGGCAGACCATAAGAAAAGGTTTTTTGGACAACCGATACACGGCGGAATTCGCGACGAGATAACTCTTAACTATGAAATTACCATAAACCCGAAATTTGCGGTTTTATTCGGATTAGGCATGTGGGCGACGATTGACAAGGCACAACGCCGTGCCCTTGGCCGCAACGCGACCGCAAAATCCCTTCACGCCTACTATTCCAGCCATGCCGCACCGGGCGCCCATAGCTTCGACACTTTGGCCGAGATTGCCGGACTGACCAACAGTAACAAACGGCAGACCCGCGCCGCCATCATCAAGGCGCATGAACTTATGAAAACCGTGGGTTTTCTGGACGACTACGAGCCGCAAGGCAACACGATCAAGGTCAACATTCGGCACACCTCAAGCCAGCTCCGACACATCGCCAAGAAGGCCAGAAAGCCCCGTGCTAAGCGACCGCCGCAGGGCTGAAAAATGGCACGGGTTTAGACGGACGCTTTGACGGGTTTAGACGGACGCTTTGACGGGTTTAGACGGACGCTTTGACGGGTTTAGACGGACGCTTTGACGGGTTTAGACGGACGCTTAAAAACGCTGAAACGTAGTCGTCATAAGGCTTACAAGCCATTTTTTACCGTCGATAACCTTATATAACCATTAAATAACCCACGCGCGCGAAGATCGCCTGTGGATAACTGTGGTCTACATCCCTACGGGCACCCTGCTTCGCGGGCGCGGAACTTACCCGAAAAGGAGCGCCTACGGCGCAACCCAAGAGCGTTTACACGGGGGGCTTTGCCGCCCCCCGTCCCGCCCCCCTGCAAGAAGGTCGAAGGAGGGCGGCATCCATGCCGCCAGTTTGTTTGATAACGCGCCCCACGCTTCGCTGTGGGCGCTGTAGCGCGGCTAATTGGGAAAAGGGAGCGGGGGATTTACCTTATCGACCTGTTTCGAGGCTCTAGCGGGCTCTTCTGAGCCGATGGCGTCTATCCCAGAGCCACCGCCAGGAGCGGTGGCTAGTCGTAAGGGACTAGGCTTATAGGACAGGGATGGAAGCGGCTGGCGACTTAACCTCCCATTCCAGATCCTGGACGAGGCCTTGGCGGTTCCCCAGGCCGTCCCAACCAACCCCACAATTCCCGCAAAGCCAGCCAATAGGCGTAGGCCGTGCTGTCGGCCAGGTGGCGGTGGGCTTTCCAAAAGTCGACGACCTGCCGCTTGCCGATCTGGTCCAGCCCGGTCAGACGCTCGTGGGCGACGATCCATTCCACCACGGCAACGAGTCGACCCACCTGCTGTCTGCGGTTCAGCTTGCTGCCGTGGCGAACATAGCCGTGCGCCAACCGGCGCACTTGGTCAGCCAAGGTAGGCGTTGGTGATGCCAACCCGGCCATGACCGAGTTCCTCCGCAATGATCTTTCGCTGTTGAATGTCCCAGTCCTTCGCCTGCTTGAGGGACAACCCCAACCGTTCGGCCAGGAACGCATGGTGGGCCTTGCCATGTTTAACCTCAGCGACAACCGGGCAAGGCGCGCCAACCAAGGCCTCGTAGCGGGCCTGGGCGTAAGCATGCCGCTCGCCGTGCCAACCGGAAAACTCGCGGTAGCAGGCGCGTTGAAAATCGACGTAGCGGGCGTCTTTGGGTACCATCGAGCGCCCGTCCTGGACCGCCGCCGCCCTGACCAAAGCCTCCACCTGTTCAGCCCGAAGGTTCGGCACGATCCGGGGCCGTCCACCCTTGGTTCCGTCATCAATTTCAATAACCCTCTTCAACAATGCCATTTTGAGCGCCATACGGGCATCCAGGAGCGCCGATTCCTTGAAACGCATCCCGAAGTAACGCTGAAGGTCTAGAAGCGCTCCTAGGCGTTCTGGAAGCCTTTCCTGCAATTGGCGATGTTCTGCCTCACTGATCGCCCGGTTAACGGTCGCGATCCCCGTTCTTCTTTCGATGCCGCAGTCCCCCGTGGGCGATACCGTAATGGCCTGGTCGCCCCGTGCGATTTGCAGAACGACGTTGACGGCGCTGACGTAGTTTTGTGCCGTCGATTCCTCCATCTGCCCTGCTCTGACCCGGTTGGCCAGCTCGACCCCATAGCGGACGAGATCTTCCCTGTCGATCTTTTCCATCCGCTTGATACCTTGCGCCTTGGCCCAAACGCAGAATTGCTTCCAGCGCCTGGATGTCGTGTCGATGCCGGAAAACGACCGGCCCGCGTGATTGCGAAGTAAAGCATTATGTCCGGCACGAGTCATGTCCTTATTGCCAAGACCATAGTTGTAAGCCCCCATCGAATACCCCCTAACAAACCCAAGATAAATCTATTCAATATACTCAATATAAACACCAAGCCAGAACGTGCAAAAAAGGTCAGTGATAAGGCCGATTTTACTGCTTCGGCTTGCAGGGCTTGTGGGACGATTTATGAATCGCAGTCCCGGTGCGATGAGAGATATCCCCTGCTCCACAGAGGTCATTCAGCCACCCGAAAACAGCGGCAAGACCCTCGATAAAGCCTTTATAGTTACAGCACTCGGGGGTGCGGTTCAGGCCCTCCGGCCGCCCAAGATTGGCGACGAGAATCCCCGTCCTCGTACTGTTTCACGGCATTTCGCGCCGGGTGGACGCGAAAAACGCGAGAAAAACCCATCTGTTGTGACACGGTTTCGCGGTCGTCTCTTTTCACAGAGGCCGAAAAGAGACGACCGCTGTAATCCTTTTCCTGTGGCGACCGAAACCCCTACGATTGGGGTTTACAGCCGCCCATACCGTTGCCTATATTCTGATTCCGATTAGCCATCGGACCCAGGCAGGCAGATGCTTCGAGCACGTCTTGTCGGCAGGAATGCCGAGTCAAGGATGCCCATTTCCATTCCCGCGCCAGGCGGGCTTGTCATCGGTAATGAATGGCCAGTACGGCTGTCCGGAAAAACCGGGGCCGCGATGGTCCAATCCGGAAATGAATTCCTGGAAATCCGATCGATTGGCGATGAGTAACTGGGTTTGTGAAGACTGGCAGATACGCCGTACCATGCGGTTGGCAAGGCCTGGCTCAGGCGCGTGAGACTCTCGTCCCCGCCGCGCTTTCGGCACTGGGTAGTGCCATATCGGCTACGCCGTTCGGATCACGGAATCCTACTTGCGCGTGGTTTTGTCGAATACACGGCGTCTCGCAATCACCAAAGGATTGCAATCGGCTGATTGTCCTAAAGCAGGGGGATTTCTCCCCGAAGTGAAGTGGAAAAGCCTGCTACACCCCCGAAAGGATGGCCACCGGAAGCGCAGGCACGCGGTGGCAAAGGGTCTCCGGTTTTTACGAGGGCGGAGGCTTCGGCGACTGAACCCCAGGCGCACGGGTTTTTCGCCTGCAATGGTTACGCAGAGCGCAAGCCGCGTCAATAGGCCAACGGCTATCGACGCTCATGGGGTACACCATGAGTGAGAAGACACCCACTCGAAAGGGCAACACACCGGGCAGACATAGCCCAATTTTTGATAACGCGTTTGCGGTATGTTGCGGCAGAGTAATGACAACGACATTACGTTCTGTTACCTTGGGACAGATCTTATGCAAAACACGCAGGTGATGAATATGACCCTTCCCAATACAGGCAAGCGAGAAAGCTTGAACATCCGCATCAAACCTGAAGAGCGTTGGTTGATCGACCGCGCCGCCCAGCTGGTGGGCAAGAACCGGACGGATTTCGTGCTGGATGCTACCTGCCGGGCCGCCGAGGAGGCCATTCTCGACCGCACGGTATTTGCCGTGAGCCCCGAAGCCTACGCAGAGTTTTTGGCGCGCCTCGATGCCCCACCTCAGCCTAACGAACGTTTGCGCAAGGCGTTGCAAACCCCTGCGCCCTGGGAATAAACCTTGTCCCTGTCCGCGCCCCAGTTGCTGGCTGATGGCCACCATCTCGGTGATTTCGCTTCCGGTGAGGCCTCGCTCGATGATTGGCTGAAGCGCCGGGCGCGGGCCAACCAGGTGAGCGGCGCGTCGCGGACTTTTGTCGTGTGCGAGGGGGATAGGGTGGTCGGCTATTACGCCCTGGCTTCGGGCAGCATCACCGTGCAGGATGTCCCAGGGCGGTTCAGCCGCAACATGCCCGACCCCATACCGATCGTTGTGTTGGCCCGGCTTGCCGTGGATCGGGCCTACCAAGGGCGCGGGTTTGGCCGCGCCTTGTTTCGTGATAGTGCGCGGCGCGTGGCCAATGCTGCCGACGCCATCGGCATTCGTGGCGTCGTTGTCCATGCCATTTCGGAACAGGCCAGGGCGTTTTACCTGGCGCTGGGTTTCGACCCGTCCCCGCGCGATCCCATGACACTCATGGTGACGTTGCCGGATCTTCGCGCCGCGCTTCTTTAGCCTATAGGTTTTCGCGCCCTGCCTGGTCGCTGTCTTTTCGGGTCTTCATCGTTTTGTCCCATGTTCGGGGGACGATAACAGGCTGGAAGCCGCAGAAATCAGGGGATATGCCTTCGGCGATTAGACAAAAGGGTTCATTTTGTCCAGTCCAACTCAAGCTGCTATTCTGCGCTCCAGCTTTCGTGTGAAAATCAGGCACGACATTTCCGCAGCACCGTCCTTCGGTTACGGTGCGGCAAGGTGCTGGTTGACACATAACACTCCATTTTTGGCGTTACGCAATAATTTTATATGTCTAACACAAAGTAATGAAATATATAATTTTTATTTCGTTTTTACTTCTTACCGCCTGCGCTGGATTTCGTCCTGTAACAGATTACAGACATCCTGCGAATTCATTAACAAAATATGAACCACCAAAACCTATATTTTTAGGCTGGGATGAAAATGGACATAAAAATATGATACCGATAAAGAACAAATTTTCTCGCAAACAAGTTTCGGCATAAATAAAACGAATAAAACAACCAAAGTTATATCTAAGTCATTAATACTAAACGAAGACGCACTTATTTGCGAAACAGACATCCCTTTAGTGGCTTCGCTTGATATCGCTACCGCCAATAAAAATATCATTACAGGCGGTGATTTTATAAAGTTATCGAAAGCGCATATGCAGATGGCTGAATTAGAGGAAAAAACACGCGATAATACGAAAGAATATTTACACAATATACAATCAATTCCAGGCTCAAGTAATATAAATGGTATAAATTACACATCAAGAGCTAGAAACTATCTAGATGAAGCCAATAATAATTTAAAGTCTTCAACAGAAAAAGCAAAACAATCATCTGAACTCTTAAGACTATGCACTTCTACTAAAGAAGCGCAATCAATAGAGGTTATAGAAAAAAGGCCTATTTCCAAGGTTGCAAAAATTAAACTTAAGTTAAATGATAATTTTTATGAATTATGGACGTATGACTTTTACTTGACTATCAAACAATAAATAAACCGCAATACAAAAAATACTTAAAATAAATACATCTATTGCGTGCCTGTCGGTCGAGTCTAAAACCTGTTCCCGACAGGTTTCAGCTTCCGACGAGGCACTACCTTGCCTGCGGCGGCCCTGGCCGTCCCCGCTCGACTTAATTCCAGTGACATGAAAGCCGTCACTGGAATTTGCTCGCAGATGACTGACGCCGTTTCGTTGCGCCTTGCAGGTTTCCTACCGGAAACCCGCCCGGCGCCTACGGCTACCAGGGGGCATGGAAAACGTCCCGTTCTTGCCACACGTGGCTCGAACTTTGTTTTCCAGCGCGGTTCTAAATAGCATTGAGATATTTACTTGCGCTGCAGGAAAGGTATCGATAGAGATAGAGCATCTAAATGAATGCAAATCAGGAAATATCTATTCCCTTATCACTCCAATTTTGGCCACTTTTTTGCGGGTTTACCGCTTGTGGGTAGATTGCCGATATGGCGCAGGAGGTTCTGCATTTGCTCGGGGGACAGCGGTGGGCCTTGGGCGAGGC
>JAQTSI010000415.1 GCA_028711365.1 Methylococcaceae bacterium | reverse complement strand
CCAGTACGTCGTCTCGTTCGAATGGGCGCACAACCTCAAGCGCGTGAACGACCGCTTCCTGCGAATCCTCATGATTCCGCGCTCCATCTATTTGCCGACATGAGCCCTATATTTTTAGCTCCGTAAGCCATTGGTTCTTGCCTGGCGTAACATCGGTTATTTCATGGAAGACGTACTCGCCCGCCGGCTTGATGGCTTTTCACCGGCGAGCCGGCCCATTGCGATCCGCGGTAAAGTCGCTCGCCCTTCATCACCAGGGATAGATCGCCAACCTTGACATCGTCCTCGATCACCGTGCCATAGAGGATCACCGCGTAACTGCCGATGGACACCCGGGAGCCGATATGGATGGTGGACATCTTCATGACGCGATCTTCGAACAGATGGGTCTGGATCGTGCTGTCCTCATTGAGGGCCACATCGTCTCCCAGCCGGACCAGATCGAATTCGGTGAAATCCGTGGTCATGAGGCAGGCGCGGCGGCCGATGCGCATGCCTAGCAGGCGATAATACCAGGGCAGGAACACCGTGCCTTGCAGATGCTGGGTAAAGAAGACATTGGTGAAATTCTCGTAGAAGCCGGTGAGCAGTTCGGTTCGCCAGACGAAAGTGCTCCACAAGGGTTGCTCGTCCGGCCGGTATTTCCCCACCACCAGCCATTTCATCAGCCAGGTCAGAATGATTGCTCCCACGCCGAACAGCATGTAAAGGGCAGGGAAGGCGGCCAGAGTGATCGAGGGGCCATACACGTCCTCGATCAGCACGGAGAAAGACAGCATCACCGAGGTGAACAGGACAAAAGCCGTCGCCGGAAGAATCACCCGGAAGAACTCGATGAAAAGCCGCAGGCCGAACAAGACCCGGGTCGGACGATAGGTTCTTTCCTCGGCGAACTGTTTGGCGGGCTTTTGCCGTTGCGGCAGATTGACCGCCGGCGAGCCCAGCCAGGAAGTGCCGTCGGGCGTGGCTTGTTGGGGCGGGAGGGTTTGGCAGCCGAGCAGGCAATTGTTGCCCACCTTGGCCCCGATCGGGACATAAGCGCTGTTGCCGACGAAGGTCTTGGCGCCGATTTCCGTTTTCTTCAGCAGGATATGGTCGCCCAACACCTTGGCCGGACCCAGTCCCACGCCGTCGGCGATGAAGCTGCCTTCGCCGATGTGCAGGAGATCGGGCAGGATGAAAGAGGCTGTCGAGATTTCGGCGCGCTTGCCGACTTTGACCCCCAGCAGCCGATACCAGGGATTGAGGTAGAGGGTCGCATAGAGCGTGCGCAGCATGTCGAGGCTGGTTTCCATCAGCTTGTCCACGACCCATTTGCGAATGTAGAAAAAGCTCTTGATCGGGTGCGCACCTTCTTCGATCCTGCCGAGGATCAGCCATTTCACCAGCACGATCTGCAAGGCCGACAGCACCACGAAGATCACGGCGACGACCGGCGACAGCAGCAGGTAACTGTAATCTTCGCTGGCGTAATCCAGTTGATACATCAGGATGATGCCGGGGAAAATCGGCGTCAATTCCAGGACCGGCAGCACGAAGAAACTGACCGCATAGAACACGACGGCCAAGGCGTCACGAAGGGGAGTCTTCCCGGCGTGAACCCCCCAGGCGAAATCTTCCACTATCTTTTCCGAGCGCTCGGCGGGCGAACCGGACCAATATTCGCCGGGGCCGATGCGGTCACCGCTCTTGATGCAGGTCAGATCCCCGATGGCGGCTTCATCGCCGATGACGACATCCTGGCTGATCACCGAGCGTATGCCGATGCATACCTTTTTCCCTATCTCCACCGGGCGGATTTTCAGGTAGCCATCTTCCAGGCTGTAACAGGAGATATTGGCGTCGGCGTTGATCCTGGCGTGATCGTGGATGGTCAGCAGATCGAGCCCCGACACGAGGTGGGAATCCATGTGTACATCCTTCCCTATCCGGGACCCCAGAAACCTCAGATACCAGGACAGCAGCGGTGTGCCCGCCAGGTAATGAATCGGCACGCAATAAAGCAGGCGCTGAACGAATAGCCAGCGCAGGTAATAAGACCCCCAGATCGGATAATCGCCTTCCTTCAAACGGCCGAGCACCAGCCATTTGCCGACGATGCCGAACAGCAGCATGGCCGGGTGGACGAAGAAAAGACTCAGGAAAGAGGCGCCCAGGGATTCGAGGAAAGGGAACTCATAGGCTTTCAAAAAGCTATAGACCATGAACGGCGTGATCCACTGCAAAGCAAAAAAACCGCTCACACAGTAAACCATGATCGCCTGGATACAGGCGCTCACTCCGTATTTCCAGGTGGGAATTCGGCAAAACTCGACCGTCGTTTCGCTTCCTCCGGTTTTCGATGCGGTTTTCTGCCCCAGAAAAGACGCCAATTGGTTGATGGACGGGTGTTCGTAGACGTCTCTCATGGAGAGATCGGCAAAACACGGCTCCCCGCGCATCGCGGACACGAACTCGGCGGCCAGCAGCGAATGTCCGCCCAGGTCGAGAAAAAAATGGTCGCTTTCCGCGATATCCGGATTGTCGAAGAGCCGGGACCATTTGTCGTAGATGATCTTCTTCAATGGCGAGTCGAAATCCCGGTCCGCGCCATAGGCAATTTTTCTTGCCGGCAGGGGGAAAGCCTTGCGATCCAGTTTACCGCTGGGCAGCGTCGGGAAACCGGGCAAAATCTCGATGAAAGCCGGCACCATGTAGGGTGGCAGCGTTTTTTTCAATTCGGTGATGGCCTTGGACTCATCGAAACTGGCCGACGCATTCAGCGTCACATAAGCGGCCAGGAACCTGTGCCCCGCGCTTTCCTGAACCATGGCGGCAGCGTTGCCGACGCCGGGGATGGACAGCAGCAAGGCTTCGATTTCCCCGAGTTCCACGCGGAAACCGCGAATCTTGACCTGGTTATCGATCCGTCCGAGATATTCGACCTCGTCCCGTTCGTTTATCCTGGCCAAATCGCCCGTGCGGTAAAGCACCAGGCTGGCATCGCCGGTCAAGTCGGCATGACGATTGATGATGAACTGCCTGCGGGTCAGATCTTCCCGATGCAGATAACCACGGCTCACCCCCAGGCCGCCGATGACGAGTTCGCCTTCCTGTCCCTGTTCGAGCAGTTGGCCGTCTTCGTCCAGGATGTAAATCGTATAATTGGCCAGCGGCTTGCCGATGGTGATCTTTTCCCCAGGCCGGCACTGGCTCAGGCTGGCCACCACGGTGGTTTCCGTCGGGCCATAGG
>JAQTSI010000129.1 GCA_028711365.1 Methylococcaceae bacterium | reverse complement strand
CAGGAAAAAATCACCGTCCGCGCGAAGATCCACGCTCCCCTGGAGAAGGAAGGCCCGCATTGCGATCGCTGTCATGCGGAGAAGGAAGGCATGCTGGATTTCGCGGCCTTAGGCGCGAGCGCGGATCAGGAGCAGGCCATCCGCCGGCATGTGATTCCGCGCTTTTTCGGCCATTACCCGCTCAAGGCGAATGAAAGGGAAGACGACGAGCGCATTCACATCCTCGATCTATTGCGATGAAGCAATTATTGACCTGGGCCATCCTGTGGCTGCTCGTCTCCCTGGCTCATGCCGACGGTGGCCTGCCCATGATGCTGGAAAAACGCCCCATTGCAGGCGATTTCAATCAGCCCACGGCGGTCGTGGCAGACAAGAGCGGCGAGGCTTTCGTGCTGGATGGAACCCGGGGCCGGGTGGTGGCCATCTCGCCTTCGGGACAGTCCCGTTCCTTCGCTAAATCGGGATCGGGGTCCGGGGAGTTGCATCTGCCGTTGGATCTGGTTCTGGCCGAAGGCTGGGTGCTGATCGCCGACACCGGCAACCATCGCATCGCCGTGTTTCGTCGAAGCGGCGAATTCGTCCGCAACATCGAATTGCAAGCCCTGCCCGATGCCTCACCTGAACCCGTGGCCCTGGCCTACCATCAAGGGATCATCGCCTGGGCCGACCGCCGTTTGCATCGTTTCTGCCGCATTCGGCTGGATGACGGACTCGCCTTGGGCTGTGTGGGCGAACGCGGCGAAACCGAGGGCAAGTTTCAGTTTCCCTATCAGATCGCCGTGGATCAACAAGGCTATTGGCAGGTGCTGGATATCCTCAACGCCCGCGTACAGGTATTCGACAAGAACGGGCGATTTTTTTCCCAGACCGGCCGTTTCGGCCTGAGCGAAGACGAGCTTTTTCGTCCCAACGGCTTGGCCATAGCCCCGGAGAGCGCCACCCAGTTCGTCGCCGATGGCTACTTCGGCTGGATTTCCCTGTTTCGCGGCGGCCAGTACCTGGGCAAGTTGAAGGATGCGGCAGGCGAGACGGTGAAATTCAACTCGCCCACCGGGCTTTCCTGGAGCGAGGGGAAGCTCTATGTCGCGGAGACCGGCGCCGGTAAGGTTTGGGCATTGACCCTAGGCCAATCCGCCAGTCCACCCAGTCCGCCCGAAGCCGTCAAACCGGTCGCGCTCTCACAAAAGAATTGCATCCTCTGCCATCTGTCCTGGGCCACGGAAGCCGCACCGGATTTGAAGCAGCCCGATCATGACGGAGCGCTGACGGATTCCTCCTTCGCCCTGTGTTATAGCTGCCACAACGGCGCGGTGATGGACTCCCGCCTGAGCATCCATCATGGCGGGCAACATCCCAGCCTTTACGACCGGGAAGAAGCCAAGGCCAAGCGCAAACAGGCGGGTAAACGCAAGGACAAATTCCCCGATGTTTTCCCGAAAACCGCCGATGGCGAGTTATCCTGCGGCACCTGTCACACCCCGCATACCGATAAGAAGGGCCAAGACACCCTCTATGCCGGCCATGGCAATGCCTGGCTGAGAATATCCAACAAGGGCGGGGATTTATGCGAACGCTGCCATGAATCCAAAACCCGAGGGGCGAGGGAGACCGATCAGGCCAAAGGCGGCATGAATCACCCGCTGTCGATCAAGCTGGATCAACCGCCGTTCCAGGATGCCCCCGGTTATACCCGCATCGACAAGCTGCACCAGGGCTTGCCGGAAAAAATCCGCCAGGCGGGCGGCGCTTTGGGCCGGCAAAAGGAACTGATTTGCCAAAGCTGCCACCAGATCCACGGCGGCGTGGGCGAGCGCCAGTTATTGACGGTGGACCGCGCCAAGGGCGAACTCTGCTCCCAATGCCATCCACGGCAGTTCACCTCCAGCAAGGAAGAAGCCCACAAGAAAGGCGTGCATCCGGTCAACATCAAACTGGACGAGCCGATCCGGAAAGGCGAAGAAATCATCCGGTTCGTCAGTTGCGAAACCTGCCACAAGGTACACCAGGGTTCGCAAGGCACGGCCCTGCTGCCGGAAGGCGTGAGCGCCGCCGAAGGACTTTGCAAGACCTGCCACGAGCGCCAGCATGCCGAGGATAAGGATCAGGCTCTGGCTGCGGGGGTGCACCCGGTCAACCACAAACTGGATGAACCGGTGGAAATCGCCGGCAAGAAGATCGAGAAGGTCGGTTGCCTGTCCTGTCATTCGGTTCATCAAGGCAAGCCGGAGACGGCGGCATTGGTGGAGTCGGACCAGGAAGGGGCGTTGTGCGCCCATTGCCACCAGGACAAACGGACCGTGGTGGGCTCCGATCACGACCTGCGCATCACCGCCAAGGACAAACCCAATCGCCTCGACCAACTGCCGGCCAAATCCGGCGTCTGCGGCGCTTGCCATACCCTGCACCGGGGACGCGGTTTGCAAAGCCGTTTGTTCGCGGTCAAACGGGTTGCAGGGAACGATACCGAAGCCAGGGACGAAAGCCCGTTCGAGCGCGACCGGTTGTGCCTGAATTGCCACCAGAAAGGTGGCTTGGGCGAGAAGAAAATCGTCCGCCATTTCAGCCACCCTCACGAGGATATGGTGCTGCGCTCGGACAAGAACACCATGCCCTTGCTGGATTCCAAGGAGAAAGCCGAGGAGTTCGGGCGGATCGGTTGCATCACCTGCCACGAGCCGCATGTATGGAAGCACAAGCAGGGGGTTGTCGGTCCGGTCGAGCTTTCTTCCAACCAGGAAAATATCGAGGGCCGCAACCTCGACAGCTTCCTGCGCCACAAAGGCGTGGGGGGGACTTTCTGCGTGAATTGTCACGGCATGGAGGGCTTGAAGAAATACAAATATTTCCATGACCCCAAGCGCGCCCGCAACAAGGGCGCGGATTACCTGCACTAGGCCATGTGGAATCCCCCCGATCCGCCTTTGCCCAAGCGCTCGCCCAAACTGCTGCTGATCCTGCCGGCGCTGTTGATGACGACCCTGGTGCTGATGTATTGGCGCGGCATGAGCGTAGATCCCAACACCTTGCCTTCACCCTCGCTGGGTAAGCCCATGCCCGCCTTTTCCCTGCCGGATTTGGCCGATCCCGCGCACCTCCTGACCGAGACGGATCTGCAGGGTCCGGCCATCCTCAATGTCTGGGCGAGCTGGTGCATCGCCTGTCGCGAGGAAAACCCCTATTTGCTGGAATTGAGCCATGAAGGCTACAGAATTTACGGCGTCGATTACCTGGATCGCAACGAGGACGCGCTGGCTTGGCTCGCCCGGGAAGGTGATCCTTTCGGCAAGGTGATCGTCGATGCCGAGGGCAAACTGGGTCAGACTCTCGGCTTGATCGGCGCGCCCGAGACCTATGCCATCGATGCGCAAGGCATCGTGGTTTTTCGCCATGTCGGCGCTCTGGCGCCGAAAGTGATCGAGAATCTGAAGGCGACCATCGCCCGAAAATAAATCCCGGCAATCCTTCCTTCTTGCCGTCATAAGAGGCGAATGCCGGCCGGCGGTCATGCCGGTTCCCATCGACAACCCGTCCTTAAGTTCTCGATAAAGCGCGCCTGCGCACCCCTGTAATACCCCTCCAATACCCCTGTGCGAAGTTCCCGCCAAATGCCTTATTTTTGAGTTAAATGCCTTAGCCATCGGCTCGCCTCTCATTTCCGGGCCAGGAATCGCGCGGTGGTTTTCCTGGCATAGAACTTGATGCTATAGAACGATCAAAAGTTCGGATTAGTCGACTTCACCCGGTTCATGCGCATAGCGAATAGCCATTGGAAGCTTATATTCCATTTAGCCCTGGTATTGCTGATTTTAAATACCCTGGCGTATGGCGGGGAGAAAACACCGATATATCCGGCCGTAGCGGGTTTGAACGAGATACAAGGCATGGATGTGTATGCCGAGAAATCCAGCATCCACGCCGTGGTGGTCGGCAAGGCCAACGAGGAGGTTAAGCTTGCTTATCTGTTATCCCGTGACGGCGGTAGCCACTGGAACAAGTCCGTCATCGTCAACCGCAAGGAAGATGGGCCGGTGCTATCCCGGCGCGGCAACGACGCTCAGGTGTCGGCGAATGGCAGACGGGTGGTGGTGGCCTGGAAAAAGGGGGGGGAGTTGCCCGAAAGCGGCCCGATGCTCATCGCTTACTCCGCCGATGGCGGAACACGATGGGCAAGGGGCGAAAATCCCGCCGTCGGCGATGGGATGCACAACCAGTCTTACCTGGACCTCGCCGCGGACGAGAACGGGCGGTTTCACCTGGTCTGGCTGGACGATCGGGAGGAAAACGGCAATACCCAGGGCTTGCGTTACGCCCGTTCCACCGATGGCGGCCGTCATTGGGATCGGGAAGTCACCCTGGATCCCAAAGTCTGTACCTGCTGTTGGAATCGCCTCGCAGTGCTGGCTAACGGCAATGTCGCCGTGCTGTATCGGGACGATGAACCGCACGATATGCGCCTGGCGCGCGCTGCCGCAGGCGGTGGAGGCTGGCGGGATCTCGGCAGGGTGGGGTCTTTCGACTGGCGCTTCGAGGGCTGTCCCCATTGCGGCGGGGGAATTGCCAGTTCCGCAGGAAAAAACGGCGAACTTCTGCATGGCGTGGTCTGGAGCGGCAAGGATGGCGCCGCGGGTCTTTATTACCTCGATTCCACCGACCATGGCGAGCATTGGTCGCCGCCGCTGCGCATCGGCGATGGCCACAGCCGTCACAGCGACATCGCCGCGCGGGGCCGGGCCTTGGTCGTCGTTTACACCGGGCCCGTCGGGGACGGCGAAGGGGTGCAGTTCATCCGCTCCGAGGATGGGGGCAAAACCTGGTCGCCGCCCCGCTTGCTCAGCGCGGAGGGCGCGGTCGCCGATCATCCCCGCATCCTGGCGACGCCGGCTGGATTTCGGGCTTTTTGGACCGAGAAACGGCCAGGAAGCGGCAGGGTTTGGGCAATGCAGTTTTTGGCAAGTTAAAAGAGGTGAATATCCCTTCCATGAGAAAACCCATTTATTTCCTGCTGGCCGCTCTGGGGCTGGCGAATTTTCCTGCTCACGCGGGTATTTCCCTCCCCCTGGCAGGGGGAGGGTTGAACACCGATGGCATGGTGATGCTCGATGGCGAGGAAACCATGCGGTTGGCTGGTGAAGCGAAGACGGTCAACCCCTTCGCCGCGTTGGAGCCGGTGGCGGGGGCCCTCATGCTGGCCCACGCCATCCTGGTGAAGGCCGCGCCGGAGCGCGAGGCGACCATCACCGACATCCCCGACGAGGTCTTGCTGATTTTCAACGATGCGGTAGGGCAGGAGTTTCTGGCCCTGGCCGTCATCGATGAATCCGGAAAGCGCGTGGACAATCATGACGCCAAGCTGGATTTCACCGATCACTCCCATCTTCGGGCCTCGATAGCGAAGCTCAATCCTGGCCGGTATACCGTGCGTTACCGGGTGCTCTCCGCCGACGGCCATGTGGTCAGCGGTAAATATTTTTTCCAAGTGCAAGGCAAATGAGGTATCTCCCATGATGAAGCAACACAGACTATCGCGCTTACTGGCAATCCTGATCGGTATGGGTTCCATCGTAATGGCTCTACCCCAGGATATACTCGCGGCCACGGCTCCCCGGAATCCTTCCAACGGCAGACAATCCTATTCGGGTTCGAGTATGAGTTGCCTGATCGGCAACGATTTTTACGCGGTGCATTTTTCCGCGCTGCAGGAAGGTCGGCAAAAAGGAGAAACCACCGATTTCGTCAAATATTGCCAGGAAATTCCCAACCTCGGAAAAACCTATCTGAGCGTCGACCTGCTGGATCGGGATGTGAGAACCACCCCCATCGCCTTGCGCGTCATCGAAGAAGAATACAGCGATGACGGACGTCTGCCGCGGGAGAAGTTCACCCTGGCGGAGGTACCCGCCAAGATCTATCGCAACGGCACCGCCGATACCCATGTCAACATCACCACGCCCGGCCATTATGCCTTGATCGCCGTCATCGGCGACGGGCCGATCAGCGAAGATGACCGACTGCGGATTCCTTTCACCGTCGGCATCGACCCTCCCGCCAAATTGGGCGACTGGTTGGGCCGATTCACCGGGGCTTTGACCATCCTGTTCTTTTCGGTGATGGGAGTCATCGCTTATCGCACCTACCGCTCTTATCGACCCAAGCGCGCGCAGCAGACGATTTGAGTCGACCATGCCGGTTCTTATCCTGCTGTTGTTGTTCGCGCCCCTGACTCAGGCCGATTGGGCGGGATTTTCCCGCTTCGATACGGTCGCCGAACTCGCCGTCGAAGCCGATGCCATCAGGCTCAATCTTCGCTTGAAGGCCGGCGCCTTTCCCCTCCTGTCCCAGGAAACGGCCGGGGGGGAAGTGAAAAGCCTGGTGCGCATCCTGGATCAAGACGGCAAGGCGCTGCCTTTGCGGCTGGCCAGCCTGCGACGAGTCGAACCGGGTGCCGGGGAGGCCGCCCAGGAGAGCTTTTTCGAAGCCGAATTGAGCCATTCCTGGGCGCTACCGCCCGCGCAACTGAGCGTCGCTGCCGGCGAAAGCAGGAATGGGGAGATCGGCCTGGTGGTATCCCATCGGGGGGTGCCGGTGAGCGATCGGGCGACATTGGACAAAACGTTGAAACTGGCGCTGGATTGGAACGATCCCTGGCGTTCCCGCATCGACGCCGTCGAGTTCGTCCGCCGCCACGCCGAACCGCGTTCCTATGTCTATATCGAGCCTTACGAGGTTCGCCACGAGATGCTGGTGCGCTTGAGCGATCTGCAACCTTACCTGGACCTGGGGCTCAAGGATGGCCGTTTCGTCGAGCCAGACGAGCGCGAAGCCCTGCTGAGGAAGATCGGCTCCTTTCTGCTCGGCCGCAATGCGCTGAGCATCGACGGGGCGCCAGCGCTGCCTCAATTGGATAAGGCGGAATTCGTGCGTTTCAGCCGGGCCGGCATCCAGCCGGTCAGCGAACCCGGCCGCCTCGATGTCGTCACGGCCCTGGTCGGGGTGATCCTGGTGCATCTGACCGACAAACCCGCCTCGGCCCTTACCCTGCAGTGGGACCTGTTCGGCCCGCATTCCGGCCAACGCGCCATCAGCGTGATCCAGGGCGAGGAATCCTTCGAAGCCTACGTCACGGCGGCGCAACCGCGTTTCGAGTGGACGCAGGAGGAAGCGCTGGAGCCTGCCGCCCTGCCGGTCGAAGAGCCGGAACCGGTCGAAGCCGGACCCCGCGCCAGCCGCCTCGGCGAAAGCGGCAAGGTGGGCATCATCGCCCTGGCGGTACTGGCCTGGCTGGTCTTGCTGGGTTTGAAATCGGCGCGGCGGCGGACGCCAGTATGGCTGGGCGCCTGGCTGGTGTTGAGCAGTAGCCTGAGCTTCTCGCTTTTGGCTAACAAGGACCGTCCCCAGGCCATGGATTCGCAACAAGCCAAGCTTTTGCTGCACAGCCTGCTGCACAATGCCTACCGGGCGTTTCAATTGCGCGATGAAGAGAAGGCCTACGACCGGCTGGCCAAGAGCCTGGAAGGCGATCTGTTGGATGAAATCTATCTACGCCAGCGCCGGGTCATTCAGCAACAGGCCCGGGGATTGGGCGGGGAGAGCCGGGTGGACCGCGTCGAGGTGCTGGATTGCCAGGTATCCCCGAAGCCGGGGCGAGCCTATGAGTTCACGGCGCGCTGGATGGCCCATGGCACGGTTTCTCACTGGGGACATTCCCATCAGCGGGATAACCTCTACCAGGCCCGCTTGAACCTGCTTCCCGGCAGCGATGGGCGATGGAAGATCGTCGGCCTGGATTTCCAAGCCGGAAAACGCCTGGAGCCGGGGGCTTGACGATGATAGCGATCGGTAACCTGCGCTTTCGCTATGCGGGGGCGGGCTTTTCCCTGCATGTGCCCGAATTCCGCATCGAACCCGGCGAAAAGGTCGCCCTGATCGGCCCTAGCGGCGTGGGTAAGAGCACGCTGCTCAAGCTCATCGCCGGTATCATGCCGCCTGGTTCGGGCAGCATCCGCGTCGACGGAACGGAACTGCAGAGCCTGGACGAGGCAGGCCGGCGCAACTTCCGCATCACCCGCATCGGTTTCGTGTTCCAGGAACTGGAACTGCTGGATTACCTGGATGTATTCGACAATATCGTCCACACCTACAGGATCAACCCGGTGCTGAAACTGGGGGCCGAGGTGAGGGTGCGGGCCTGGAATCTGGCCGGGGAGGTCGGCTTGGGCGGCAAGCTCAAGCGCATGCCGCGCGAGCTTTCCCAGGGAGAGCGTCAGCGCGCCGCCCTGTGCCGGGCCTTGCTGCCGCAACCCCGCCTCGTCCTCGCCGACGAGGCCACCGGCAGCCTGGACCCGAGAAACAAGGCGCATATCCTGGACTTGCTGTTCCAGGCGGTGCAAAAACAGCAGTCCAGCCTGCTCGCCGTCACCCATGACCACGAGCTATTGCCCCGTTTCGACCGGGTGGTCGATTTTCACCAGTTTCACGCCTGATCCTTCATGCAGCACGATTTTTACCTCGCCTGGCGCTACCTGCGCCATCACCGGACGCGCAGCTTGATCCTCATCGTCTGCCTGAGCTTGCTCGCGGTCCTGCCCTTGGCGCTGCATATCTTGTTGGACGAGGGCGAGCGGCTGATGACGGCGCGCGCCGAAGCCACCCCGTTGTTGGTGGGAGCCAAGGGCAGCGCGATGGACCTGACGTTCAACGCCCTGTATTTCAGCGAATCCACTCAAACTCGAATCACCATGGCCGAAGCCGACAGGATCGCCCTGACCGGCTGGGCCGATCCCTTGGCTATCCATGCGCGCTTTCGCGTCAAGGGACATCCCTTGGTGGGGGTGAGCCTGGATTATTTCGATTTTCGCAGGCTTTCTCTCTGGTCCGGGCAGATGCTGGCGATGCTGGGCGAATGCGTGCTCGGCGCGGAAGCGGCCGAAAGTCTGGGTCTGAAACCGGGCGACAGCCTGTTGACCAGCCCCGAGAACCTGTTCGATCTGGCCGGGGTCTATCCGTTGAAACTGCATGTGGTCGGCGTGCTGGGCAAGTCCCATTCGCCGGACGACCAGGCGGTGTTCGTCGATCTGCAAACCGCCTGGGTCATGGAAGGCTTGGGACACGGCCATGCCGAGGCGGCCTCATCCCCGTTCGACCCAGCCGACCTGGCCGCCGACGCCAAACGGGTCACTTATACCGAGATCACCCCCGAAAACCTGGATTCCTTCCATTTCCACGGCGATCCCGCCAACTATCCCATCAGCGCGGTCATCGCCTTGCCCCATGATCACAAGTCGGGCGTCCTGTTGAGGGGAAGATACCTTTCCGCCGAGGATGCGGCGCAGATCGTGCTGCCCCTGGAATCCACCCGCGGCCTGTTGCAAAACATCTTCCGGGTGGGAGCACTGTTCGACGGCGTCTTACTGCTGGTGGGCAGCGCCACCCTGCTGGTGCTAGGCTTGGTGTTCGCCCTGTCCCTGCGGCTGCGGCAAGGGGAGATCCACACCATCTTCCTGCTGGGTTGCAGCCGGGCCACCGTGGTCCGGTTGGTCGGGGCCGAAATCCTGCTGCTCGTTGTCGCCGGCGGCGCCTTGAGCTGGGCTCTGCTGGTCTGGATACAATGCTATGCCGGCGATTGGGTCCGGCATTTCGTCATTTCCTGAAGGAGAATGTCTTGTCCATGCGCCGTTTCTTCCTGTTCCTGCCCTGGCTGATGCTGGTGGGGGTTTCCCTCGCCCAAGCCGGCGCGGTCACCGATTCGCCCAAATTGAAGATCATCGCCTCCCATTACCCCCTCGCCTATTTCGCCGAACGCATCGGCGGAAATCGCGTCGTCGTCAACCAGCCTTCGCCTCCCGGCGAAGATCCGGCTTTCTGGAAGCCCAATGCGAAAGCGGTGGGGGATATGCAGAAAGCCGATCTGATCCTGCTCAACGGGGCGGATTACGAGAAATGGCTACCGCGCGTCAGCCTGTCCAAATTCAAGCTGGCCGATACCTCCGCCACTTTCAGGAACGAATTCATCCGCATCGAAAACGCCGTCACTCACAGCCATGGGCCGGGCGGGATGCATTCCCACGAAGGCACCGCGTTCACCACCTGGCTGGATTTCGGCCAGGCGGGAAAACAGGCCGATGCGACGGCGCAGGCCATGATTCGCAAGCGCCCGGAACTGAAAACCCTGTTCCTGGAGAATTTGAAGACCCTGCAGGCCGATCTCGCCGGCCTGGATGCGGAGCTCAAAGCCATCGCCGCCCTCAAACCCGGATTAGCCCTGTTCGCCTCGCATCCGGTCTACCAATACCTGGCGCGCCGTTATGGGCTGAACCTGAAAAGCGTGCATTGGGAGCCGAACGAAATGCCCGGCAAGGAAGAATGGGAAGAGTTGCAAAAAAGCCTCGCCGCCCATCCCGCCCGCTGGATGATCTGGGAAGATCGGCCTGATCCCGAGATTGCCGACAAGCTCCAGTCCTTGGGGCTGAAAAGCCTGGTTTTCTCTCCCTGCGCCAACCGCCCCGAATCCGGCGACTTCCTGGAAGTGATGAAGGAGAACCTGGAAAACCTGCGCTCGGCGATGCACTGACGGTATTCCCCTCGGTTGACTTAAGTCCGTAGGTAGGGCATGTATTCCATACCCTACCTTCCAAGGTTTTTGCTGATGTCTAACGTTTTATTTCACCGGCCTGCGCGGTTTTTCGCGCAGGTCCGGTGGAATGATGGGTTGGGCGTCATGGCCGATGTTTAGCAAACGACCTTTGGCATCGGCAAACTTGCGTAATCACCTTGGTACTCACGCCCAGTTTCGATAAGGTACTTTAGAGCCGCCAGTGACTGCCGCCCCATAACGGTCATGCGTTTTTCCATCACGGGTTCCAGCAGAAGCCGTGCGACAATGCCGCCGCGAAGCTCAATTTCTGCTTCCGACACCAACAGCGACTGTGTCTGTCCCTGAGGTTGCACTGACCATCGGTTGGCTGCGTGCTTCACAAGCGGGATGCCTTCTGCTTCGTACTTGAAATACCGTTGCTCGTCGCTCCATTCGGTCCACAATTCCCTGATTTGGAGATTACCCCGCAGGGTGCAGACTCGTGTGGCACCCACCCCGCCGTTGCGACCGGCAGGGCAAGTTGCACTGAGTATTGGCGCTGACCATCGGGGAATTTCTTCCAGCGACGTAAGACACTCCCAGACGCTCGATGTCGGCGCTTCTATGCACACGGTGGAACGCATACGAATCATTCGCTACTCCTTAAAATTACGCTCAGTACGACGCTCAACGTTCAAGGTCAGGGGCGCAGCGCGGCAGCATCTCCTGCACCGCAGGGTTGGGCGTCACATGGGTAGCTCGGGCTAGCAAATACTCGGCAACAGACGTACATTTACTCCGGAGTTCGATTGCATTTGTACTTCGCCATTCTTTCCAAGAGCGGCTACGGTCATCCGCTGAATAATCTTCTGGAAATCACGATCCATCTGAAATGCAAATAGAGGAAGGAAGAGCGGAGCAAGCAGTTTGTTACTTGGCTGCAACTCCCACCACACCATGACCCGAGAGCCGATATCCGATGGCGTAACTTCCCATCCTCCACGCATCGTTTCTACCGGGAGTGGGAAATTTGGGTCTTCTGTAAGAAAACGAACATCGAAACTATGGCCAGAATGGAAGGCAGTACATTCCTCAGACCATCGTTGGCCTGCGTGGCTCTCACAAGCTCTGACCGCCCCAACACCGGGTTCTTTTCCGTTCAGGATGACGGAACTCTTCAATAACGGCATGTAGTTTTTGATGTCGCCAATGTTGCCTACTACACGCCACATTTTTTCGGCAGGCGCATTGGTCTCAACGATGATGCAATGACGGTATTCGCCATCTCGCGCCGTTCTGTGGGCTCGTCCGGCGGCCCATATCTGCCAAGCCCCAAAGACGAATACCTCTCCTGCTACCGCGAGAATCAGAACTTTACCCAAAGACGAAAATAGCTGCGGAAAGGCAAGAAGCAGCACGATGGAGCCAGCCACCCACATGAAATCGGCGGCACTTACAAGAAGCGCTAACCAGGTGGCAAGGCGTTGGCGCGTCGACAGGTAGATCAGCTCCGCAGCAAACACGACCAGACCGATGCCGACGAGTTGAAGGATGAGGGGGACCTGAATCCCAAGCCACTCACCTACCAGTGCAGGGCGCAGAAGCATGAGAACTGCACAACTGAACGAAAAGATGGCATTTGCAGACAGCGCCAAACGCAGTGGTAAAGCTGCTTTCATGGGTTTCTCCTTCGGAATCGATGAACAAGGAATTATTCCGTGCCAAACATCAAAGGAGAACGCCAATCCCCAGCTTTCTGATGGCACCAGATGTCGTATACTTCGTTGACGACAATGTAGCCTTCGGAATGCCATCATGTCAACAACATTGACAACAAATAGCCTCGCGTCAAACATCTCACTAGGTCAGTTGCTGTTGAACGCACAGCAATGGACGTTTCAGGGAGTGCTGTATCTGATGGCGGAACGCGGGCACACGGCTATCACTGTCGCGCACCTGATGTTTCTTGCAAACCTCGATTGTGGGGTCACGCACGCGTCGCTGGTGGCCAGGCGAATGGGCGTATCGCGGCAGGCCGTATACCGGACGACGGGGGAATTGCAAAGGCTGGAAGTCTTGACCCTGGAGAGCGACGCTCAACGGCGCAACCAGAAGATCATTCGAATGACCTCACATGGGATCAAGGTCGTTTCGGATGCTCGAGCGTGTCTCGAAACCGTCGAGGCCACAATCAGGGACCGCATTGGCCAGCGCGATTTTGATCGGCTTAAGCTGACCCTGCGCCGTAACTGGGGACCGGTAATTGGGCACGATGCCTGATCGAGGGGTTTCGCAATCGCGACCTGTCCATATTTGACCGAATTTGGAAGGTTGCTGGTGTGCAATCCGGCAGACTCGGTTTTGTGTGCAAGCGATCTGGCGGTACCGCGCTGTAATCGAATAGGATAAATTGCGAGACAAGTACGTCGTCATTTTTAATCAAAAACTCAGCAAGCGTAGCCTGGGTGGAGCTTGCGGAACCCAGGTCAACAATCATCCCGTCATCATGACGGCTAGCGACTCAAGGGAATGTTTGTGGCTCCGTTCCTTCCTGGATTTCGTTCCACTTTATCCAG
>JAQTSI010000128.1 GCA_028711365.1 Methylococcaceae bacterium | reverse complement strand
AGATCTTGTACATAGGAATGAGAGGTCTTGGTATCCACTCCATCCCAAATTTCCAAAAACAACTCGCCGGGTGCTGGAGCAGCACCACCACCCGTCCCTATCGCGATGGATGCGGATGCGTTGACAGACCCCAGACATAGCGATACCCCCAAGCAAAGGGCATTAAAACTTATTCGATTCATGTTTAAACCTCTGAAACAATTATTTTGATCGGAGAACCGTTCATTGCTGATCTCCCAACCGGGAATCTGACAGTAACCCGGCGAAGCAACCGGGATGGACAGCTTCAAGCCGCTATTACGGCGGAGGGGGACTCATTGTTATTATTGGTGCATTGGCCGTCTTCGCCTTCCAAAGAATATAGGGGGCGTCCCGCGGCCCTGCCCATAATATAAAGTAACTTCATTACAGAACCATCACAGAACTGTTACGAATCGTGATTGCTCATTGTCATCAAGATGTCATAAATACCCATGTCTAACGCTATTGCGTCTTTGCGGTGTTTGGCGACTGCTCGAGGCTCGATTAACGGAACTGCAACACGCTTCGACTATAGTGAGTATTTAGCTTCGGGCTTTTAATGCCAAAGCTTAATCCCTGTCTAACCTGTAGATCGACCGGCGATGAGAATTGTAAGATTGAGTGTGGCAACCACTTTGCTCGTGGGATCATGGAGTTCCGTCGTCTGCGCGGATGAGCCCGAAAAGTTCCTGAAAGTCAAGAAATCGACTTTCGTCAATTTGGTTGACCTCCTGGTTAATCGCGGCGTGCTGGACAAGAAAGACGCCAAGAATCTGGTGACCGAAGCCGAGGACGAGGCGGCCGCCGAGGCCAAACAGCCGCCACCCAAAGAAAGCCTGGAAGCCGCAACGGCCAAGCCAGGCAGCACCGAGGCGCAAAGCGGGAAGGCTAAGAAAGGATCATCGAAGTATGTGGCCTATGTGCCTGAATTCTTGAAGGAAGAAATTCGCAACCAGGTCAGGAGCGAGCTGAAGGATGACATCCTCAAGGATGTCAAGACCCACGCCAGCAAGGAGAGATGGGGAATCCCCGATGCGCTTCCGGATTGGGTCAGCCGCATCAAGCCCTATTTCGACCTGCGCCTGCGGGGGGCCGACGACATGTTCGATTCCCGCAACGCTCAATATTACGATTGGCTGACGATCAACAAGGACGGCGGACTTTCCCAGGCCCAGGCAAAAAACGAGGCTTTCCAGAACACCCGAATCGACCGTTTTCGTCTGCGTGAACGATTCAGGATAGGTTTCGACGCACAACTCACCGAAGGGCTCACTGCCGGGGTCCGCTTCGCCACGAGCAACCAGTTCAACCCGGTCTCCAATAACCAGACCTTGGGCAACACCGGTCAATCGTGGACGTTCGCCCTCGACCGGGCCTACCTCCAGTACGATTTCGTCGACTCCACCGGAAACGACTGGTTCAGCCTGTATGGGGGGCGCATACCCAACCCCTTCGTGTCCACCGATGTGGTGTACGATCCCGATCTCAGCTTCGAAGGTTTCGCCGGGACATTCCGCCTGAACCTGGGCCGGGACGATCCCAAGGTCAAGTCTTATCATCTCCCGAACGCCATCGGACGCGCCGGCGTCAATCTCGGCCCGCAACATCCCAATTCGGTATTCGCCACGATGGGTATCTTCCCGATCCAGGAGGTCAATTTCACCTCATCGGACAAATGGCTGATGGGCGGGCAGCTTGGCGCGGACTGGCTGGTGGGCGACGAGTCGCGGCTCAAATTCGCCACCTCGTACTACGATTACCAAAACATCACCGCTAGACGGAACTCGTACGAAAGCCTGCAATTCGATTGGACCGCGCCCCAATTCATGCAGAAGGGCAACTCCCTGGTGGCCATCAACGATTCGAAAAACCAGCCGGGTTGCAGTAGCGGGGTGCTGGGATCGCAGAATGTGTGTTTGGTGGGGCTTGCCTCCGAATTCAAGATCGTCAATGCGACCTTGATGTACGATTACAGCCACTTCGCGCCCATCCACGCGATGCTGACCCTGGATTATGCGAAAAACATAGGCTTCAACCGGAAGAAGATATTGCAACAGTTCGGCGATAATATCGCTCCGCGTACCGATGCGTATCAGGCCCGCCTGGATTTGGGACGCACCGAACTGAAGCACTTCAAGGATTGGAACCTGTTCTTTGCCTATCGCTATGTCGAGCGCGATGCGGTTCTCGATGCCTTCACCGACTCGGTCTTCCACCTGGGCGGCACCGACGCCAAGGGCTGGGTGGTGGGCGCGCAGTATGGCCTGGCCAATAACACCTGGTTGAATCTGCGCTGGTTCAACACGGACTGGATCGACGGTCCGGCGGATGGCGCCACCTTTGTGAGCACCAGTAGCCGTAGGCACCTCATCATCGACACCCTCACCGTGGACTTGAACGCCAAGTTCTAACCCCCAGGGGATGAAAAGGTTTTCTATCGCGTATTGTCTGATTGCCACATCGCTATGCGGCTGCGGCGCAGCAATAGGCGGGACGGCAGAACTCGCCGGGGCCGAACGCCTGCTTCGGGAAGGGGCTTTCAAGCCAGTGTCGGAAGCTTTGCGCAAGGCTCCGCCGAATACCCCGGCAACTCGCCAGCGAGGACTGATACTGGAAGCCGAGGCCGCTTTGGCCCTAGGCCAGGCTCATGACGCCGCGGGGCTGTTCGAACGAGCGGCCAACCAGTTCGATGAAGCGCCCGAGGCGGAGGTGGGCCAGGTCAGGGCTTATTTTCAGGAGGGCGAGGTGCGGCATGCCATTGCATTGGGAAACATCGTGGCGGGAGAGCACCCCGACTACACGGAAGCTTCGGCTTTGCTGGCCTGGTTCGAAGACCGCGTCGGCCATACGGAACACGCATTGGCCAAACTGCGCGATGCGCGTTCGACACGGCCCGACGACGTCGCGCTGTTGGCTGCTCAGGCGGAAATCCTGATCGACAGGGGAATGGCCAGTGAAGCGATTCAGATACTCGATGCCTGGATAGCCCGTAATCCGCCCCAGGGGGTCGTCTTTCGGCTGCGAGCCAAAGCGGTCTTTGCCGTAGGTGACTGGAACGATACCTTGCGCTGGCGCGCCCGCTCGGCTCGTGCTTACGAGTCGGCAGGAGAATGGGCTCAGGCCAATAGCTTGCATGAGTGGTTGGACAGTGTCGATCCGGCCGGACAAGCCCGCCGCGATGCCGAGAAACAGCCCGGCCATCCGGATTCCGCCCCATCGATTTCCGCCTCCGCGTGGCATCCTCCGCACCTCGAACCCCTTCTTTTTCCCAAGGGTACAATCGTCGCTAATGGCCTGATCATCGACAGCGGGCGGCGCGTGGTCACTACCACCCGTGTCATAGAGAAAATCCAGGGCGAAGTACAGATCAGGAACGGATTGGGGCAAGTTCGCAAGGCCCGCGTCGAACGCCGATACGATGAGGAGGGACTCGCGATGTTGAGGTTGACCCAGCCCTATCCGGCAAACTGGAGCCTGAAGCCGGAGCGGATGACGGCGCCCGACGGCATCAAGTTCTGTTTCGTGTTGGGGCATGCCGTCGCCGATGGACTCGACTCCGCCTATCCGCTCATCGGACCCGGCGTGGTGTTTCGCGCCGCTACCGGCGTGGGCGGATTGATGCAGATTACCAGCGAGCTGAGCCGCGACCATAGCGGAAGCCCGGTGTTCGATAGTACAGGACGCCTGATCGGGATTGCCCTGGGGAAGGAGGATAAAATCCAGGGTGTGCCAGACCGGGAAGCTTTGTTGGGAAAAGGCAATTTCGCCGTTCGCGCCGATATTCTCAAACGTCTGTCTCCCATCAGGGAAAAACCTTCCAGGAAAAAATCATCGATGCCGGATACGCCCAGCGTCGAGGATCTCTATGAACGCTTGTTGCCCGCCGTCGTGTTGATTGCCGCCCCCATCGCCCCGGAAAGGCAAGCGATCCAACGGTAGCGCGAGCCGACTCTCTGGCGAACAGATGTGCCGATGAAGGAGAGGCATCAATCGAGTCACGCGAGAATGATGCGCTTCGTTCTCCAGTGGGTAGAACAGTGAATGTCTTCCCAATACCCCCTCGAAATGAGCAAGCGCCAAAACTTCCTGAAACCCTGAATTCTGTAATGATATTGCAATACTCAAGTAACTTTTGTTCTGTATCGTTTCACGAGGGAACGGAAAACCCTAAGGGATGATAGGGACCGTTCCATGAGCCGCGCAAGCGGCAGAGCAAGGATGTGGCGGGGGTCTGAATCGTCATGGCAAAACCGCTTTGAATGGGGAGTTTATAGCCGCAGGGATTCGCTAAAAGTCACCCCGTTAGGCATCAACGGCATAAATATATTTTCTTGGTTTGATTTTGCCATCTTCGCATACTCCAGCAGGAAGTCATCGAAGCTTTCAAACGCCTGTCTCAAGGGTTCGAAGCGCAAGCGGAAGCAATGTTTTTCAATCATTTTTGGAGAATTTAGATGCAAGAAAGAAACAATAGTTTTTATCACCTGGGAGCAGTCGCTCTGCTGGCCGTTCTGCCGAACTTGGGCCATGCGGCAACGGCGGTGCCTAATTTCGATATCGACGGCATTCCAAAGCCAGGTTTTCCACACTTTGCTAATTCGGCAGATATTACGCTGACGAAATCCGATTCCGGTTCCGGCGCCAGCTTTCAGCTCAGCGCGGTCAGCACCGACAAAAGCCCGTTCGTATTCCAATACAATCCCTCTTCCTCTTTCACCGTAAACGGGACGTTCAATCTCGCGGCAACCTTCAATGCCTCGGGTAAGTTCACAGACGGCAACATCACCGTCGATGGGACCATTCCAGGATACAACGTTCCCGGAACGACAGCCCCCAGTTCGACGAACCTGTTTTCGGCGAAGCTCATCGCATTCGGCGCCGAAACGGAGATAGACGATAGCAGCCCGGTTGCACTGGGTTTTAAAACCGACAATCTCACTGGCTGGGCGGGCGATCAATTCGGCAATCACGGGCAGGAAAGCGTTTACTTATACAATTTCAATGTTCCCGGATTGATGAACGACTTTAGCAATTTCAAGTTCAAGACGGCGACTTTCCATGGTTCCGCCATCACCACGGTACCGGTGCCGGCCGCCGTATGGTTGTTCGGCTCTGCTCTGGCGCTATTGTCCGGCGCCCGCCGCAGGAAAGCCGCGTTGGTTTAGGCTCTGGTCTATCCAGGCGTCTTCGGCGAAATAAGGGATCTCCCTGCGACTCCTCCAATCCGTGGACGCTTGGCGACTACATGACTAGCAATGGGGTAAACCCCGAAAACACAAGGGATCAAGACAATGAGCAATACCATTTTTCAACGCCTGATGTTGGCGGGAGTTCTGTTCGCGGTGGCGAATGAAGCGCCTGCTTTGGCATTCTCGGGCACTTTTAGCAGCGACGATCAATATCAGTTTTTGAGCTTTAAGGCTGATGGAACCTCGCAAATTACGCTGGAAACCACCGGTTATGCGGCCGGAGGATTCGATCCTTATTTGACACTGTTTGCCTCTTCCGGGCTGGTGCTCAAGGAAAACGATGATGGAGCGACCAATGCTCCCGATTCTTACATTAAGGGAGTGCTCGCCGCCGGAACCTATTGGCTGGCAGTGACCGAAGCTATCAACCAGTCGAACGGACTTTATTTCGCGAATGGCTTTGCTTTTACCAGGACCGGCAATTTTACCGGGCCCGATTACGGCTGTTCGAATGGCAAATTCTGTGATTATCTAGGCCAGAACCGGACGGGTTTCTGGGCCCTGGATGTTACAGGGGTCGTTTCCGCGCAGCTTGAATCGTCTTTTCCCGCTCCCCCCGCCCCGCCGATTCCCACGGTTCCGGAACCGGCAACAATCGCTCTGATGGGCTTGGGCTTGGCCGGGATGTTCAGAACTCGACGCCATTCCGTGTAGTCGGTATCATTCCGGCCCGGAATGCCGGAATCGGTAGCGTGAAGGTTTTTCACTCGATGGAAGCGGGGTCTGGGGATTTCCTCAGGCCCCGTATTCCGTAGCAGGACAAGGCCGCGAACTAGGCGTTCGGTTTTTTCAAGGTGGGTTCCCCATCGATCACCGCACGTCCATGCAAACGGCGCGAGTCGGTTCACGATCCTGTCGACCCAGCACTTAAAGTCTACAAGCCCGAAATCCGAAGCTCAAGGATTTGGGCAAACCGATCGTCTCTATCACTCTCCCGGGCATTCGCCCTGGAAATCAACTGATTTTGTCCGGTTGCGATCAACCGTATGCAGGTGAAGGCACTACGATGAACAATTTTTTTGATCGGCATGGCGAGCACCCGGTTTTGGTCATGTCGCAGATGTTTATGATCAGCTTGGTGAGCTTGGCTTATGCCGCAACACACATCACTCTTGAAATCCTGTGCGACATACCAGCTCGGATCAGAGGTTTGCAGCAGGGTAAGAAAGTTTCCGATCGATGAGCGGGACGCGGATATGACATCGGGGAAGCGGCCTTTTTCAGCCTTGGCGCTTGGGAATGATGGGTCCGCCGGGATCTGGACCTGCGGAGATTTGGTTGTCTATTAACGCAGGCCAAACTTGGGGCAAACGATGTGCTTTCGCCTTGTTGGGTTTGTTCCTGCATTTTGCCGCGATGGCGGACGACATCCACCTGGAATTGCCCAAAACCGGTCTTGCCGCAAGGGAATTAGCCATCGTCGTCAACGAAAACGATCCCATGAGCGCCCGCATTGCCGAGTATTATGCGCAGCGACGTGGCATTCCGAATGAAAATATCTTGCGCGTCAGCTTTGTGGCCGAGGGCCCCAATCTGTCGCGTGAAGCGTTCAGAAGCGTAAGAGAAGCCGTGCTGCGCCAGAGCGGGCCTCAGATACAGGCTTATGCCCTGGCCTGGACCGAGCCCTATCGGGTCGACTGCATGTCGATCACCTCGGCTTTTGCGCTGGGTTTCGACGAAGCTTATTGTTCGGCGAAACAATGCGCTCCCACCAAACCCTCTGACTATTTCAATTCCGCCAGCCGTGCTCCTTATACCGATCACCGGATCAGGCCCGCCATGTTGCTGGCGGGACGAACCTTCGCCGACGTCAAACGTCTCATCGATCGCGGCGTGGCTTCGGATCATACCTACCCGAATCGCACCGGCTACCTGCTGAATACCTCGGACAGGCATCGATCGGTGCGAGCGGTTTTCTTCGAAAACACGGTCAAAGCGCTGGGAGAAGCCTTCCACTTGCAGCGCCTGGACGCCGATTCGATCAAGGATAAAAAGGATGTGCTGTTCTATTTCACCGGATCGAAGCGGGTGGAGGACCTGCCTAGCCTGCACTTCCTGCCGGGCGCCATTGCCGACCATCTCACCTCTGCCGGGGGCGTTCTCGGCGGGAATGGCCAAATGAGCAGCCTGCGCTGGCTGGAGGCCGGCGCCACCGGCAGTTATGGCGCGGTCGTCGAACCCTGCAATCATCTGCAGAAATTTCCCCTGCCTGCCGTGGCAATGTGGCATTATGCCGAAGGCAACACCTTGATCGAGGCGTATTGGAAAAGCGTGGCCTGGCCGGGGGAAGGGCTGTTCATAGGTGAACCGCTGGCGCGTCCTTTTGCGCCTAGACGGGTCGAGGTCGGCCACAATCAAGCCCTACTCAAAATCTTTTCTGCGGAAAGAAAGAACCTGAACCTGGAGACCTCGGAATCTCCTATCGGCCCCTATCACACCCAGGCCACTTATCCCATCCGGCCCGGACTGAACGAAGTCAAAATCCACTTACCCGAACAGCGCCTGCACTACCGAATCGTTTATTGAATCTCCAGTGCCGCCAACATTCGCCCGGCCAGCACGGAGCGGTCGTACTGATGAGCCGCGGACAGAGCGCGCTGCCGAAGCCGTTCATATAAGACTGAATCCGCCTGCAAAGCACTCAGATGTTCGCACAGTTGCTTTGCGTTCTCCGGCTCAAAGACCAGCCCGACGCCATCCCGTTCCACGATTTCCGCCGACTCGCCCGCCACGCCGTGGAGTACGGGAATCCCCATACCCATGGATTCGAAAAGCTTGGAAGGTATCACGGTCGTGAAGAGTTCCGTTTTTTTCAGATGAATGATGGAAACATCCAATAGCGACCAATATTTGACCACTTCCTCTTTCGGCACGGAATCGATGAAGATCACATTTTCCAAACCCATTTGCCGTGCTTGTTCCCGCAGTTCGAGCTTGCGCGCCCCATCGCCCAGCAGGATGAAGCGGAACGCCTCGCCTCCCGGCTGCCGGTGTAGCTGTTCGGCGGCTAATAAAATCGTCTCCAGCCCGTGGGCCATGCCATGGGTGCCGATATAGCCGGCCACGAACTTGCCTTCCAATCCCAGAGTTTTCACCAATCCGGCGTCCTTGGGCTGCAACTGGAAGCGCGTGGTGTCCACCCCATTGGTGATGACTTCGATCTTTTCCGAATCGACCCCCCGCGCCGCCAGGATGCGGCGAAAGGAATGAGTCACCGAAATAATCCGGGCCGCTTTGTCGTAGAGGAATAGCTCCAGTTTTTCCAGCAGACGGATGGTCCGGGAGTTTTGTATCGCACCCACGGCTTTGATCGATTCCGGCCATAAGTCGCGCAGTTCGAAAACGAAAGGGATGCGCTTGAGAAGGCTGACCAGGTAAGCGGCGCAGACGGTAAATAATTGGGGTGATGTGCCGATCACCAGATCCACCCCTCGCACGAAAGGGCTCGCCAGAATCGCCGAGACCATGAAACTCTGGTAATCAAGGATTCGCTTGATGAAACCCTGATTGGCCGTGATATAGGTCCATACCCGGATCACGCGGATACCTTCCATCGTTTCGCTTTGCCACAGTTTGTTGCGATAACCGGGGTAAACTTCCCCCTTGGGAAAGTTCGGCGCGCAGGTGATGACCGTGACTCGATGTCCCGCTTTGACCCATTCCCGGCAATGCTCGAAAGTGCGGCTCGCCGGGGCGTTGACTTCGGGAGGAAAATTATCGGTAAGAAACAGGATGTGCATGTCAATCCCAGGTGAATCGGATCAGGCAGCGGGGCCCGGAAAAACGCATTTCCAGGCAGGAATTGGCTTCGTCGAGACCAAACTCGCGATGATAGGTGGAAGACAGGATACGGATGGACGCGCCTTCGACTCGCCAGTGGATGCTGCGGCCTGCGATCGATTCGACGTGACCGCCATTGCCCGATGCATCGGTGAACAATTTCAGGCCAGGGTAAAAAAACAGACGGCTGACCGCTTCATCGAACTTGCCTGCTATGGTATCGGTGATTTCCACCGCGCCATCGAAGAAATGCCACTCCCGCCTATGGATCGGTTTTCCGGGAAGGCGGGTATAGCCATCGTGGGAGCAAATGACCCGCAAGTTCTTCTCTTCCTCCTCGATTCGCAGACCGAAAGGCCTAGCTCGCCGGGCCACGCGAAAACCACCCCAGACTTCCGATGAATCCTGCCCACCGATGGTGACCGTGTTGTGCGTGGCGGTGCCTCGTTGGCGTAGCCGCTGCGGCCCCATGCCATAGCGCGAAGTGCCGGAGTTCACCAGCACGCGTTGCCCGCACAGGGAAAGCTCGAAGGAGAGGGTGTCGGCATGGGCATGACCGGGCAGATAATCCGGTCCCACCGGCGCGACGTCCAACAGGGCAAGCATATCGCCCCGCCTCACCCGGATGTAACCGCTGTCGGCATAATGGGCGTAACCTTCTATCGGCTCGCTCAGGGTCGACAAGCCCAAACGGCCCGCATAAGCCTCCAGTTCCGCGGGAGTAGGCGCGATGCCGACGGCGGCATCGTTGAAGAAGCTGATTTCCCCATCCGGGTGACACAGATCGGCCAACCACAGGCGCATCCGGGCGATGATTTGCGGCCAATGGCCGACTTGGGCTAGCCGATGTTGTGGGATGGCATCGGGGTAGGCAGCCGCCAAGTTCGCCAGATCCAGCATGTCTTCCAAAGCGAGGGCATGGTACATGGTGCTGCGCTCGAAATGACCACCATCTGCGAGGATCTGTTCCGGGATTTCCCGCTCCAGGATGCTCATCCCTTTCTCCAGCCAAGCCGCCGCTTTCTGTCCTTCGAAAAAGAACCCGGCAAAAACCAAAGCCTTGGCGTTGGCAAACAGATGATTGCCGAGCAGGTGGATTTCCAATCGGCCGGCAAGCCAGCGCGCTTGCACCGCTAGGCTATGCAGCCCATTCGGCTCCAGCGGATTGCCGGAAAGGGCCCACTTGATCCAATTCACGATGCGCAATGAGCAGGGATAAGGCTCCCAACCGGTTCCTTTTCCCGGTGGATTCTCATCCACCCAACGGCCGATCAGCAAGCGGTGCCAGTCGGCGCGATCTGTGGCATCGATCGCGTTGAGATCGTCGAAATAGTGCAGGTTATAGAGCCAAAGTTTTTGAAGGGCAGGATCGTTCCATGCCGAAGAGGCGGATATGTCGTGCTCTTCGTTGAGAAAACGGCATCGCGTCGGCCCGGGCATGCTCGCCCGTCTACAGGCCGCGTTCATCCAAACGGCGGAGGGTCTGCGCACCGCCGGAGCAGGAGAAAGATCGGGACTTGGTCGAAATATCCGATGCAGTAAACGGCCATAGATCTGGACCGGTTTTAGATGCTTTAAGGTAAAGTAATAACGGACCGGGTCCATGTTTGAAAGAGTTGGTATAAGTTAAGGCGATTTCTTGAAAGGCTATACCAGGATCGCCATACAAGCATGGAGTGCCAGTATCCAGACGACAGGGATGTTAGCCAGCCCTTCGTCCCGAGCGCCTGGATTCCGGCGATCCCTGCCGGAATGACGGATAAAATATGCCATTTCGTGGAAATGCCTAAGCTAAAGGTTTCATCGATGGGAGATGGATCTGTTATCAACGGTCACCCGATGCGCGCTCCTCCCCCCTCAAGCTCTCCGCTATCTCGACAGTCACCCGGCTGACTTCCATGAGCTCGGCGAAACAAACCGGCGCCTCGCCGCCTGCCTCCACCGCTTTTACGAAAGCGGCGGCACAGTCCTTTTGCCCCTTGTCCTGCCGCCACAGGTTCATTTTCGAAAATCCTGGCCATCCATAGCCCGTGAGTTTCCTGAAATTGTCCAGTTGCAGGATACGGCCGGCGCAGAATACTTCTAACCTTTCCTTGGGGAAGGATTTATGCCCGTTGGCCAGGTAATGCACCGTGCCCATCGAGCCGTCGGCAAAACTCAAAGTAAAAGTGGCTTTGTCCTCGACCATTGCCGCCCCCGGCGCCCGGCCTAGCGATGCGGTCTGCACGCCAGTGATGGGCGATCCCGCCAGATGGCGAAGCAAATCCACGAAATGACAGGCTTCACCCACGATGCGGCCACCGCCTATCTCCCGGTCCTGGGTCCAGTGATCGAGCGGAATGGCGCCAGCATTGACTGTCATCACCAAGGCTTTAGGCTCATTCACCCCAGCCAAAAGCGACTTCATTTTGCTCACCTGCGGCGCGAAGCGGCGATTGAAGCCCACCATCAGTAAAGGCGCTTTTCCGGCGGCAAGCACGCTCGAATAAGTGGATTCGATTAGGGCTAATTCCTCCTGATTCAAAGCCAGGGGCTTCTCGACGAAAACATGTTTTCCCGCTTCCAGGGATAGGCAAACCTGTTTGGCGTGAACATCGTGGCGCGTCGAGATCACGATGGTGTTGATGTCCGGATCGGTGAATACCTGATCGCTCGCCGTCGTGGTTTCCTCGAAACCAAACTTGCGGCCCGCGTGTGCCCCGCTCACCCCAGCGGAGGAAGCCACCGTCTTCAAGCGTGCCCCCGCGGCTTTGAAGGCGGGAATCAGCATGGCCGTGGCATAATTACCGGAACCGATGAAGGCCACCGAGGCCTTGCTCAAAGCCGCCCGGGGGGCACTCAAGCTTACCGTGTGCGCTCGCAGTTCCGCGTCCGGTTTCTCCTCCGCCTTCGGGTATTGAAGCAGAATGCCGAGAGAGGGCGCCGAACCGCCCACCAGTTCGTAGGCCTGTTCCGCCTCCTCGATCCTGAAGCGATGGGAAATCAAGGGTTTGACATCGAGACGACCATCCGCCAGCATGTCCAGCACCGCTTCGAAGTTTCTCTGCTCGGTCCAGCGCACGAAACCCACCGGGTAATCCTGGCCTTTATCCTCATAGTTCGGATCATAGCGGCCAGGACCATAGGAACACGAAACCTGGAAGCTCAGCTCCTTCTCGAAGAAATCCGCGCGCGACAACTCCAGCCCGGTCACTCCCACCAGCACGATGCGCCCCCGCTTGCGGCTCATCAATGCCGCTTGATGAACCGGCTCATTACTCTTGGTCGCGGCGGTGATGATCACCCCATCCACCCCGCGCCCGCGCGAAAAAGCCGCAGCCGCAGCCAAAGGGTCCTGCCCCGCCGACAGATCGACCACCTCGGCCCCGAACTGCCGCGCCATCTCCAGCTTTTGCCGGTCGAAATCGATGCCCAGCACCCGACAGCCATGGGAGCGCAGCAATTGCACCGTGATCAAACCGATCAAGCCCAACCCGGTCACCACCACCACTTCGCCCAAAGTCGGCTGCACCAGGCGGATGCCTTGCAGGGCGATCGCGCCGATCACCGTGAACGCCGCTTCCTCGTCGGAAACCCCCTCCGGAACCTTGGCGCAAAGGTTGGCGGGCACGCCCACCACCTCGGCATGCTTGCCGTTGGAGGCCACGCGATCTCCCCGTTCGAAGGCCGACACGCCTCCTCCTACCTCCATCACCGTGCCCACATTGCAATACCCCATGGGCAAAGCTTGATCCAGTTTATTGAGCACGGTTTCCAGGGTAGGCACCAGGCCATCGGTCTTGATCTTTTCCATCACCATGCGCACTTTATCCGGCTGTTGGCGCGCTTTGTCGATCAGATTGCCCTTGCCGAATTCCACCAACATGCGCTCGGTTCCGGCGGAAACCAAGGTTTGCCGGGAGCGAATGAGGAGTTGGCCGCGTTTGGTGGCTGGACAGGGGATTTCGGCCAGTTCGGTTTGACCGGTTTTCAGGTTTTGCAGGATTTGTTTCACAGGGCGTCAGCTATGTTTAAGATTATTCCAAGTCGCCTAGGTCGCGCCTTGGCGAGGGTCAGGCGTTCCCTGTGGTTTTGTCTAATTCGCAGGGAATGCCGATACGCTTATCTCAGACTAATTCCGGTCG
>JAQTSI010000414.1 GCA_028711365.1 Methylococcaceae bacterium | reverse complement strand
CAAATAGGTCGAAAAGGCGCTGGCGGGCGGGGGGGGGGTGATTCTCGCCCGCGCCGGGGAACCGGTGGCGGCGTTGGTGCCCTTGTCAGTTGCGCAAACGATTGGACCGCCCAGGCAAACGTCGAGGTTCTTTACGTCGAGGCTGGGCGAAACTGCCTGATCCGCGATGCGGAGCGGCGTAGGTTTCCCTCGCTGAAGCGAGGGAGAGAGAAGCGGTGTAAAATCGCCATCACTTCCCCTCAAGTGTTTTCAGGAGACTCCATGAGCAACGCCTTAAGCTTTTACGATGGACGCATCACCATTGACCCTGCCATCTGCAATGGCAAGCCCACCCTCAGGGGCAAACGGATCACCGTGCAAACCATTTTGGAGTTTCTCGGCGCGGGCGATAGCGAGGCGGAGATTCTTGAGCAATATCCTTCGCTTGAACCGGAAGACATACGGGTCTGCCTGCGTTTCGCCGCCGATTTGATGGATAGGCGTTACGATCTCGCCAAAGTCGCCTGATTCAATGCTGCGTTTTCTGATTGACGCAAACCTGCCCTATCGGTTTGCCGTATGGCGCGGCGGGGATTGCGAGCATGTGCTCGCTCGTTCCCAATCTCCAGATTGGGAACGCGGCTTTGGAAGCTCCAGCTTCCCGAGTCATGGCAAGCTTGAGCTTGCTGAAAAAAGGTTTCTTGGAGGTTGGGAGTCCTGTGATCACATGAAACCGGAAGATATCCGGATGGGCGCGAATCCTGGCGGCTGCTCATCGTCCCTGCGGAGAGGAATGCATGCGGGGATTGACCTCGCTTAGCCAAGTTTACGAATGTTGGGCAGATTGTCGGCAAAGGAAGCTTGCCGGTACTATCATTAAAAGGGCATTTTGGCGGCTTTTCCCTTGCATGGGGGGGCTGGCCCAGCATTCTTTCCGAATCCCATGACTTACGCCAAGGAGAACTTTCATGTCCAACGACAATCGCATTTCCGCCGAACTCAACGATGACGTGAAGCAGCAGATCTTCACCAAGATTAGCGAGATCGAAGGGCTCTTGCCCTTCCTCTTCAACCTCACGCCGGAAGACCGCCGCAAAATCCCCCACATCGCCACCGAGCGCGGGGCGATGGACGAAGACTTCGCCCGACAGATGGCCGCCCACCCGGAGCTGTTGCCGAATTTCGTGGATGCCGCCGAGTTGGAGCGGGACCGCGCCCTGCGTTCGGCGCTGCTGGATGTGCAGGCCCGCCTCGATGCCTTGCAGAAAAAGCTGTCGGACACCACCCAGGCGGTCGGCTCGGACATCTATCAAGCCTACCTGGCCTATTACGCCAATGTGCAGCAGGCCGCCAAGCGCGGTGTCTCCGCCGCCAGCGCCATCCTCGCCGATCTGAGGCGTTTCTTCCCGCGCAGCGCCCGCACCCCGGTACCGCCCGAAACCCCGTAGCATTCCAGGCGGGTCCCCTGCGCCATCGGTTCGAAGGATAGGGCCGATGGCGCAGGCATTCGAGCCCGGCGGGTCAAGCTCGACGTCCTGTACATAAACGGCGACGTAGTCGATACCAATGGCAGGGTGAACCGCGTAAAGCTTCAAGCAGGTTGCGTAAGGCTTTACGCAGATGGGGTAAAAGGTCATGCCGCGGGCCTGGCGATTGAGCCGACTGCGTGGCGCTTCGAGCCGATTGCGCAGTACGATTACGTAATCGGGGTCAACGTTTGGCTTGATTGCGCCGGGTTTTGAATGCGCTGCGTCGGGCTTGACCCGATGGGGGTAAACCATTGGGCAGTTCAGGCAAAAGCCGGGCTTTTTTACATCGAGCTTGGGCAAACCCGCTTCGATGATTTCCAAAGGACTCGGGCTTGCGCTTCCCGGACGGCGGCTTATCATCGGGCAATCTGGTATGTCGAACGACAAGAGAGCCCCATGAATGCCGTATTGAAACCCGGCCTGTATGAACGATTGCTGGCCTTGCCGGAACATGTCACCGGCGAGATCCTGGGTGGCGAGTTGTATGCTGCCCCACGTCCGGCCGGGCGTCATGGCCTGGCCGCCAGCAGTTTGAATACCGACTTGGCCGCGCCGTTTGGGCTGGGCCGGGGCGGGCCTGGCGGCTGGTGGATCATCCCCGAGCCGGAAGTGCATTTCGTCCGCGACACCGTGGTCGCCGTTCCGGATTTGGCGGGCTGGCGGCGTGAGCGGATGCCTGCCGTTCCCGAAGACCATCGGTTTGAGGTCGTCCCCGATTGGGCCTGCGAAATCCTGTCGCCTTCCACGGCGAAGAAAGACCGCGTGGTGAAGCTGCCGGTTTACGCCCATTATGGCATCGCGCATGTCTGGATCGTCGATCCCGTGGCGCAAACCCTGGAGGCGTTTGAATGGCGGGAGGGGCACTGGCTGTTGATCGCCACGCTGAAGGATGATGACCGGGTCGCCGTCCCGCCGTTTGATGCCGTCGAGTTTTCCCTGGCGGATCTATGGGCTTGAACGAACTGGGTGCGAAGCCTTGGGCCTGGGCCAATTGGCCTGGAAGGTTTTCAAAGGACTTGGGCTTGCGCTTCCCGGATGGAGGCTTATCATCGGGCAATGCGGTTTGTCGAATGATAGGAGAATCCCATGAGCGCCGTATTGAAACCCGGCCTGTACGATCAATTGCTGGCCTTGCCGGAACATGTCACCGGCGAGATCCTGGGTGGCGAGTTGTATGCCATGCCGCGCCCGAAGGGACGCCATGCGGTGGCCGAGAGTGCACTGGGGATGCGGATTGGCCCGCCGTTTCGCTTTGGCGAGGGAGGCCCCGGCGGCTGGTGGATCATTAATGAGCCGGAAGTGCATTTCATCCGCGACGAGGTCGTGGCGGTTCCGGATCTGGCCGGGTGGAAGCGTGAGCGGATGCCATCCATACCCGAAGACCATCGGTTTGAGGTCGTCCCCGATTGGGCCTGCGAAATCCTGTCGCCTTCCACGGCGAAGAAAGACCGCGTGGTGAAGCTGCCGGTTTACGCCCATTATGGCGTCGCCCATGTCTGGATCGTCGATCCTGTGGTACAAACCTTGGAGGCGTTTGAATTGCGGGAGGGGCACTGGCTGTTGATCGCCACGCTGAAGGATGATGACCGGGTCGCCGTCCCGCCGTTTGATGCCGTCGAGTTCTCCCTGGCGGATCTATGGGCTTGATGTCCTAGCCATCATCTCCAGGCCGACTCCTAAAGGACGAAGGAATACCCCCCATGACTTTCGAATTCCGCTATCAAATTGCCTGG
>JAQTSI010000127.1 GCA_028711365.1 Methylococcaceae bacterium | reverse complement strand
GCCATCATCTAACCAATCGAAGTTCATGACAAGCCTCGCAAGATTTTTCCAATAACCTATATAATCACATGAGACAAATATTTATGCAAAAAGTTTCTGTGTATCTTAATTAATTCTGGCATCTATAAGTGCGGCAGGATCTTTAGCCGCACCATTACGAATTTCCTCTAAAACAGTTTCTGGAACGATGATCTTCGCCACCAGTTTTTCCAATAATTCCAACTGGCGTATTTTGCCGAGCAATATCAGCGGTGATGAATCTATGACGCAAATATCACCACTCACTTTCGACTTCCTCTCTTAATTCCTCTAGTGTCACTTGGCAAGCTGGAACCTTGCGCCTGAACAACTCATCGATAAATTCGGCCCGGCTCAAACCTGCTATTTCTGCTGCCTTTCCTTGGGATATTTGCTGCTGGGCATACCACTGCACGGCAGCGGCAATACGCATTTCATTGACGAAATCCTTTGGGCTAAGCCTTAAAGCTGAAAACACGGTTTCCGGCAATTCGATTGAAACAGTCGTCATGTCTATCTCCTGGTGATAAGTTACAAATAATAGCCATTGATATGTGCGTAATCAGACACGCATCAATTCCCGCTGCAAATCCTCAAAATCCACTTGAAACACCTCCACCTCTTCTCGCGCCAAATGCCGCAGAAATTCCGACCGGCTCATTCCGGCGATTTGTGCCGCCTTTTCTTGAGAAATTTCGCCTTTCTGATACCAATAAGTCGCTGCTGCGATACGCATGTGTTTGCCAAACTCAGGCGGCGAGCGACGCAAAGCGGAAAACGCTTCCCCGGGCATTTCAATGGTCAGGGTCGTCATAGCTCACCTCATAATATGCTCTCGTTTCCACGTTCCAGCGGGGAACGCAGACCTTGGCGCTCCAGCGCCGCATACACCCCGCTGGAGCGGGGCAAACCGGGTTCCCACGCTGGAGCGTGGGAACCAGAACATTTTCTGCGTACGCAGAGTTCAGGTCTACTCGGATTGGTCATTGAATACATTGATCAACTCAATTTTGAGTTCCTCGGTTGATGGAAAGTCAAGCATTAGGGATTGGCAACCGATCGTCAATAGCCCATCAATAATTCCTAGGTCAAGGAGGTTTTTCATGTTCCCCAATTTACCATCTCGTCCGGCTATGAGATAGAATATGATGATTAGTTCGTATTTTGTTAGTTGTGATTTGATGAACTTAATGTATATATCTCTATTGTATGACTTTGTCGCAAATTCAACAAGAAAACAAATATTTCTAAAATACCCATCCAAAAACTCACCGTGTTCTCTAATGACGGTCTGCGCTACCAAGTTATAGTAATGGCGCCGTTCTGGGAACGGAATCTTGTAGAAATTCACGCTTCCGATAGCTTGGAGAGCATTTCGAAGATCTCCAGATTCTTGGCCTCTTGAACCGATGTAGAATTCCAGTACTTCCCACCTTGTATTAAAATCGGGTTGAGCGGTAATTTTTGAAATGAAGTCGGTTTTGTATTCAGAAAATGAATCAATGAAATTAAGCTCTCTGGTTGCCATAAAGATTTTCATGTAGTGAATGTCATTAATATTTTCTGGTGCCTTGCATAGTAATACGCGTGCGATCTCGAGAGTTGTCTCAGAAAGCTCTTCACGGAATCTATTTGCCAATATCATGAGAGTTTTATGTTTAGTGTGTTCTGTGTTGTCAATTACGACTAAGCTATTATCTATTCGATTCTTGAGTGACTCGTATAGCTTAAAAAATATATTGTCTTCGTTCTGAATTGTAAATTGCCTCCTTGTGATGTTAGTCGTATACGCGAGGATAATAAAAGCGAATGTTCCGTAAGTTCCACTTAGGTACGAACCAAATTCTGCCCATCTGTCGTGCTTTACAGATAGAGAGCCATGGAATGTGAGGAAGTAAAATATTAGAGGCAAGGAAAGCACAGCAAAAAGGGTAATTAACATTTGCTTATACATTAAATCTATTGTCATATTCGGTCGGCCTGTAGTTGCTTTACTGATTCGGTTTTGTTAATAGGGCAAATAGACAGAGAATAATATTTACGAATACCCAAAATCCAATAAATATTGCAACAGCGATAAATGTGCCAAATTCTTCTGCTGTTGACATTGCCTCTGTCCGCTCTCTATGAAGACTAATGATCAGCAAAAGAGGCATTATAATATTGAAGCCTATTAGGCTCCACATGACGAGCTTGCCAAATAATCCTCTTTTAGGCTTTCGCAATTGAATGCCACAGTTAGGGCATCTTAGAGAGGAATCGCTGACTTCCAAATAACATTCAGGACAGTTAATCAATGCCATGCGTTTTTCTTTTACTTAATTGGTTTGACGGATTTGAATTCAAACAAGAATTTAGGATCTTTCATTGTGCAATCAAGGTCACTGGTGCAATTTCCTATTGAAGAAAAGTGATATGATAAATAAAGGCTTTTAATGTAATCTTCTTCTGAAGGAAAGAAATTGCCAGAAAATTCAATTTGTTGCCCAGGTGAAAGGTTAAATAAACTACTATATAATAAAGATCCTTTTTCAATTAATGTCCTGTCAATTTTAAATATAGATATCCTGTAATTCCATGTTGTTAGCTCAATGTTAGGGGTTATTTTGACTGACAAAATAACCTTCCCGTTATTGGTGGTATCTATTGTATCTATGGTGCCTGTCCATGATGTAACTGTATATCCAGTTAATGAGTTATAAATTGCCAGTTTCCGCTGATCTCTCAAGGCAGATTTCTGTATTGCATTTTTTGCATTCAAGAAGCTATTAGAGTATTGCGAAATGACATCAATGAAGCGAACTTGATCTGGTGGCCTCAGAGCATCTATTGGCTCTTTCTCTTTACTAGATAGAACTGGTGTGGATTGATTTGTAGTAGTTTGTTCTGGGTGTACGCTAGACCAAAAAGTTTCAACGCCAACGACCAAAAACAACAAAGAATATTTTAGCAATGGGACTCCTATATAATATCCAAAAAACAAAATAGCTATCCAGCTGATGAGTCTGGCAACGGTTGGCTTCTTTTGTTTTGTCCCACATTGCGGGCAAACTTTCGCTGACTTTGAGATTTCTTTGCTACATGTCTTGCATTTCGTAAATAGGCTCTCGCTATCCATGATACCCCTTTTTTGCTGTAATTAACGTTTAAGTATTTATCCGTTGTGCGCAGCATGACGGATAATGTCTGTTGGACTAAACCGTGAAAACGCCGAACTCGACGTACCCCAGTGATTCACCTTAAATTTAAGGGGATTGTATTCCGGAAAATCGACTTTGGGGAAGCGAGGTGACTCAAAATTGACCGAGGCCGATCGTTTGTTGGGCGTTCTTTGGGTTCCGCCGCGCTTTGCCGGCAGCGCAGATTCATGGCGGTGACTCAACGCGGTATGGAAGCGCAGGGCTTGCCGGGCATCGAATCGTTGTTTTTCGCCGATTGGCCGATTACGATGGTGGCCGGATATTCAAATGAAGGATTTCGCGCATGAACGATAAGGGTTTGGTGGGGCCGTGCGGTTACCAGACCGGCGTCTATTTCATCCGACGTTGCGGGAAACCGGGCAAATTCGTTTGCGCCCGGTGCGCTCTCCCCCTATGCGGCGAACATGCCAGACCTCTCGATACGGGGATGGAAGCTTACTGTCCGCGCTGTGATGCCGAACTGAACCGGAACGACGCCACGTTTGCAGAAGGCAGCGAAGATCCGTCCTTTGCCGAGGAAGACTATGCGGCGTTCGACGCCGTTTCGGATTTCGACAAGAACGCCGATCTCGGCCATGGCTACGATAGCTGAATACCTCATCTATGCCTTGGGCGGGGGACAGGGTCATGCGCGAAGGGGCTTGCTGCTGCAACGGTGGCTGACCGAGCAGGGCATAGCCAGCGAAGTATTGCTCTGTCCCGGAGCGGATCGTCATATGAGCGAGGACACAGGGCCCCGCCACTATGCGCAGAGCCTGAGCGATTCCCGCTTGATGAAGCTGCTTCGTTCGCCTCCGCCTCGCCTGGTGGTCGACACCTTTCCTTGCGGCTGGCAGGGGGAAATCGACGGCGAATTTCTCGCCCGTTTCGAGCGGCGTTATTGGATCGCCCGCTATTCCAGGGACGTGATCGACATCCCGCGCTGTTACGACCGCATCCTCTTGCCCTATCCTCGCGGCTATGACGAGTGGAACCGGCATTGGAGCCGGAGCCGCTATGCCGGCTATATGATCGATCGTTCCCATTTGCGGTTTGTGCCGGATCGATGCCATTTTACCGTGGTGGACCCGGAAGGCCGTTGCGGCCCCAGGATATTGTCGATTTTCAAACGATTGGCCCGCCGCGCCGGGCTGATCTGGCGCCATCGCCGCGCGCTGGGCCCGGTGCTGGAGGCTTGCAAGCTGCTCGTGGTGGGGGCCGGTTATCACAGCTTTTACGAATTGCTGGGGCAGGGGATCGACGTGCGCTTCCTGCCGGTGAAAAAACGCCACGACGATCAATTCCGCCGGGCCGATCGATTCGGTTTGGCCATCACCCATCTCGACCAACTCCTACCCTGGCTGCTCGGTCCACCGCTGCCGACGCTCGAATGCCCCGTTGCGGATTGGGCCGCCGTGCTGCAATGCCTGGAGACGTGAGATCCATGGATTTCCAGTATCGGGCGAATCCCCCGCGCCTGTTGCGCCGGTTCAAGCAGCTTCGAAGCCAGCTTTTGCGGCTGGGCGACTATGGCCGAAGTTATGGCCGCTGGATGATGCTGGCGATGGTCGCTTACGTCGGCGTTTGCGGTGTCGTCCTGCTCCGGCTGGATGCCCTCGCCGCGCAGTGGTCATGGTTTTTCATCTTCGGTGGGACGACTTACCTGATGCTGGCCTGGGCCTTCAGCGCCTTGTGGCAAGCTTTATCCCCCTTCGCGGATGGAACCTCTTCCCTCGCGGATCGTCTTGAGCGTCATCCTGGCCGGATTGACGGTCATGGCGATTGCCGGGTTGAGCGGCGAATGGATGGAACTGCGCCAGAAGTCCATCCCTGCGGACCGGATCGCTGATTGGAAATATGGGTTGCCGGTTTGGGGGCTGACGAGCCTGTGGGTATTCCTGTTGAGCCGCTGGATCGTATGGTTACGCCTGAAATCCCTGAAAATCCGCGTTCTCCCACTGGATTTTCTCTCCGCTCTGCTGATCCCCCTACTGCGCGATCTGCCGCCTGAAGCCGTCTGTCGCTTGAGCTGCAATCCCTTTTCAACCCAGGGAGCGGAAAATTCTTTCGAAAGCCGGCGTGGCCTCCATTTGTTCAAGGGCCATGAAGACAATTGGCTGGATTTCAGGGTGAAGCTCGAGGCGGGCTGCTCATTGGCATTGCTGGTCCGGCACCGGCGAGTGGACAAATTTAAGCTCGGCCGTAAAAAACACAAATACAAGGGCACCAAGCAGAGGCTGGCATTGATCTGCATCATCCAGCATCCCGCGCTGATGCGCATGAGCGAAACGGATTTAAGGCGCTTGAATGGGGTCGGCGAACGCCTGAAAGCTCAAAGGGATGATGAACTTCTGCTGCTTCGCAAGGATCTGGGGAAGGGCAGGATGATCGCGATATGGAAGAAAACCCGTTTCAGCCAACAGGAACTGGAGCCCAGCGATATGCCCGATGCAAAAGCCGTCTTGAAAACCATCCGTTTGCTCACCGCTTTCGCCATGGAAACCAGTGGACGTCAAGAGTCGGCTGTGATTTCCCATTGAATCTCGCCGATGCTTGCCGATGGCCGTATTTTCTGAGTGGCAATATTGGGTGCGTTTAAACAAACGATACGAAAGTCCCATAGGATTTTACAGTGATCTACGGCCAACAATGGCCTACTTCTCCGGAATCATCAAACCCACCGAATCGACCATCCGCTCGTCCGAGAAGTCGAACTCGCCGTGCAGGTTGAAATGCCTCCAAGTGACGACCGAGCCGTTGCGGATCGCTTCGAGCAATTTTTCCTGGCATTCTTGATCAGCTGTCGGCACCCTGCAAAACGCACCCAAGCATCAACCGACTGCCGCCCTGCGGCGGTTCGCCCTTTGCTCATTAAGATTGCTGTTGCTTGTCTATATTAAATCTACTATAAAGATGCCATGAGTAGTCCGCAGAACAGGCCGGTCTTTTGGATCGCGTCGTCGTATGACGATTGGTTGGATTTTCCTGAGGATGTGCAGGATGTGATGGGGTACGCCCTGCATCTTGCCCAGTACGGGGAAAAAGCGCCGAACGCCAAGCCCCTGACGGGCTTTAAGGGCGCTTCTGTTCTGGAGATTTGCGATGATTATGCGGGCGATACCTACCGCGCCATTTACACGGTGAAATTTTCCGATGCGGTTTATGTGCTCCACGCTTTCCAGAAGAAAAGCAAAAAGGGGATTGCCACCCCGAAAAGTGAAATTGAGTTGATCGAACAACGCTTAAGAAAGGCGAAAGAACACCATGACCAGCACTTTGCACACTGACGGTGTGACCGCCACCGAGCATCCCTTTGTCGGGTTGCCGAATGGCGAAGAGCGTTTTGCCAAGGCACAATTGGCCCGCCTTATAAATAAGCAAATCCAGGAGCGCGGGCTTAAGCAAAGGGAAGCCGCCGAGCTTTTGCACCTGACGCAACCGGATGTTTCCAACCTGGCCAATGGCAGGTTGTCCGGTTTTACCTTCGACCGTCTTTACCGCTGCCTCTACGCACTGGATACCGATGTGGAAATCGTCCTCAAGCGGCACTTGCCGACAGATGCCAAGCCCGCCGGCATTCATGTTTCGCAGCCTGGATTTTGATTCGTCTGGGCGAAGCCTCTTGAGGCGCAACCCAACCCGCTTAAGTGCGATTAAATGAAGTCAGCGAGTTGCACCTTTGCTGTTCCTGATCGAATTGACGCATCCCACCGGCAATGAAGATTCTGAGAAAACTCGGTGGGTGTTCTAGAAACTAGAGTTTGTCGAGTTTTCAGCGGCTGGTGAACCGTTACCAACGATTGGGGAGGCATTCCCTGCCGTTGGAAGAGCCATTCCAACGGTTGGAAGAGCATTCCCCGTCGTTGGAAGAGCCATTCCAACGGTTGGGGAGGCTTCCCCGCCGTTGGAAGAGCCATTCCAACGGTTGGGGAGGCATTCCCCGCCGCTGGAAGAGCCATACCAACGGTTGGGGAAGCTTTCCCGGCCGCTGGTAAGCCTGATTGCAGGCACAACTTCCCGAGGAACGCTATAGGGGTCACGGATAGGGAAAGGTGACATCCTGACCCTTGTTGAAACTGCCATCCTCGATCATGAGTTCAGGTAGGTCCTTGAGCGGTCCGCCCACCGAGAAGTCCAGCTTGGACAAATCGATGAGTCGCAGCGATTGATTCTTGAGGCTGCGGAAGTAAATTTTCGATGTGCTTTTACCTGATCCATCCAGGCCGCCATGCACCCTGGCAACGGTCCATTGCGTATAAGATCTGGGCATATTATCGCCTGGCATCTTGCCTCCTCGGGTCCAACCCTCGCCATAAGGAATTTCCACGCGCCCGATGACCCGCAGCGCCGCTTGCATGGCATCATCCGGCGTTGAGAACAGGCTGTTGACACCATTCGCATATTTGGATGCACATTCACCCAATTTCGTCAGCCTCACAAAACGCGAGGTAGGTTCCGAATCACCCGGCAGTCCATCCAATCCTCTCAACTTCGCCTTTCCCGGTTTATCAATGCATTGCAGGCTTTTATAGCGGGCCAGATTGTTGACTTGTTTCGGATAAGGAGGGTCGTTGGTCATAACCCCCTGAAACGACTTGACGTTTGAGCCATCGTATAAACTTGGCTTTCCCCTTGTCCACTCCAGCACCAGGGATTCTCCAGTTGCATCGTGCACGATGACGTGCAATGGTGGGATGGCATTGATTTCACCCGATTTCTCGCCCCACACGACCACATTCTGAATGGCCGCTTTGACCTCGGAGACCGACTGATATTGCCCGAGAATCCAGGACACGATGTCCTGAATCGACAAGGCTATCGCGGGATCTGGCGAAGTCGGGAACTGGGTGGTTTCAAGCCAGAGCGTCGCAGCGGAAAGCCCCACTTCGTTGATGCCGTCGGCAAATTTCGTCTTGAGGTCTAGGGCATTGAGTCCGACAAAGCCATATCGATTGGTCCATGTCACTCCTTTCTGGTTATTGGGCGCGTGGGTTTGCCATGACTCGCCTCTGGGCACATAAACGAATTTAGACCCGAGATCAACATCGAAGTCCATGGTACGAACCGACGCAATGATACCTGGGGGGCCCCTTAATACGGCATCGGAGCAAGCCCAGGTCGTTCCGACGGTCAACGATGAGAAGATTCCCAGCGCGAAGGCAGCGATGGCACGGGAAGGATGACCAAATAACTTGTTTGTATTGTCGAGCATTTTCATATTAACCTCCTTGATAGAAGCCATTTTGAAGAGTGGTTGCTGCAACGAAGCAAAGCATAGTTCAAAAAGCCAGATAGATTATGCTCAGGATGGGAAGACTTAGAGGGGCTAGCCGCCGCAGGGCGCGGACCGCTATGATAGCCTCGCACTCGGATAATCATCATCGGAAGAAGGGGATACCTACCATGAACCGCCTGCTGGCCGTCTTGATCCTGTCTGCCGCCATTTCGGTGGCCCCGGCTTCCTCGGCGGAGGAGGAAGCCTCCATCAAGCCCTGGTCGGTCGAGCTTCGGGTCAGACAGTATTTTGGCAGTCATACCTCCTACGAATTCGGCAACCCTTTCCCCCCTTATCAGGCGCCCCTGAGCCGACTGGAGTTTCCCCTCAATTCATGGTGGGCCGGCGTCGAGCTGAAACGGAGCTTTTCGAGATTCTCGGTCGGCCTCGAGGCCCTGCGAAACCTCTCGGATGAGGCCGACGGCCATTTCAAGGATTCGGATTGGGATGATGAAAACAAACCGGACCTCAAGACGATCTATTCCTTATCGAGCACCCGCATCGAGCCGAGCTATAGCGTTCGCGGCGACGTGGATCTGAAGATCGCGGATTGGGTGGGATTGCCCGGCGGATTCGATCTGCGACCGGTATTGGGCTTTCGCTGGCAACGCCACACCTTGGTTGCCCATGACGGGCTGCAGGTTTCCCCGGTGCCGGGGGACGGCACGCCTCCCATATCGTTGCCCGGTGACGGGATCCGCTTCGAGCAGACCTATTATCACACCTTCCTGGGATTGAAAATGGCCTATGAATGGGATAGCCCGCGCTACGTTTCGAAGCTGGGGATGCGGATGCAGTTGGATTGGGCCTATGTGGCGGGAGACAACGAGGATCATCACCTGCTTCGGGTCGGCCGGCGTTTCACCTATGAAAAGACCCAGGGCGACGGTTGGCACACCGCCTTAGGTCTGGACATCGGCCTGACGCGGCAGCTCAGCGCGAATCTCGAGCTGGATTACCTGAGGCAGGATACGACTGGCTCCCATCGCCTGGTGAACCGCACCCTGGGGCAAGACTTTCGCTTCCATCACGGGGTCAAGGTCTGGTCGGAACAGGCCAGCCTCACGCTGGGCCTCAAGTATGCCTTTTAGGGGAAGGCGTGGCATCTGGACCCCATGCAGGAGGATGAAGATGGGATCATCAGAAAAATCTCCAATTTCCCGCCGCCAACAGCAGGGCGGAGAGGATGAGCCAACCCAGAAAGAAAAATCCGGGCATGGCCAGATAACGCCGCAGGGCGGGTGGGAGTTGGCGAAGGGGAGAGTTACCCAACATGAGTCGATCGAAGCTCGATGAGAATGGCCGTCATCTTACCCCAATGAAAATCGTCTACGCCAGCTTCGACGAAGTGCCCTCTTACAAAGCCGCATCCACGCATATTCTGGCCAATTGCCGCAAGCCCATGCTTCGCCATCGCTTGATCCTGTTGAGCCTGGGAGAGGTGGTACTGCCGCCTTCGGCCGGATTCATCCATATCCCGGCGGCGATCAGGGAGAAAAATTATCTGCGCCGCGGCGAGTTCTTCCGCGCTTTCGTCCAGCAACAATTGCTGGCGGAGCAACCCGATGTGTTCCATTTCCGCACCCCCTGGGAGGGGCTGCTGGCGGGGCGGCTGGGGCTGCCCAATGTTTATGAAGTCAACGGCCTGCCCTCCATCGAACTGCCTTATCATTATCGTGACATCGGCGCTCGCCCTCTGGCCATCCTGCGGCAATGGGAACAGGCCTGTCTGGAAAAAGCCGACGCCATCGTCTGCCCCTCCGAACGCATCCGGCAATGCCTGCTGAGCCGCTATGCCATCGCCGATGCCGGCCGGATCACCGTCATCCCCAATGGCTATGACCGGGTTCCCATGTTCGAGCCGGGCGAGGATGCCCTCCCGCTCAAGGCGGTCTATCTCGGCACCCTCAACGTCTGGCAGGGAATCCTGTGGGCATTGAAAGGCTTCGCGGCATTGCGGGGGCAATTCAGCCTGGATATCTATGGCGTCGGCGCGCCCAAAGTCTTGCAGCAGGCGGAAAAACGAATCCTCCGTTATGGATTGCAAGACCAGGTGCGGATGCATGGACCCCTGGATCGCGCCAGTTTGAACCACAGGCTGGGCCAGTATCAGGTGGGGCTGGCGCCGCTACTCAAGACCGAGCGCAATGCCGCTCAAGGCTGCTGCCCGGTGAAGATCATGGATTATCTGAATCATGGCCTGATCACCGTGGCTCCCGATCTGGCCGTGGTGCGGGCCATGGTGGGAGACCGCTACAACGGCCTTCTGTTTCGGCCCAATTGCCTGACTTCTTTCGTTTCCACCCTACAGGAACTCGCCGAACGTAGCGCGGAATTGCCGCAATGGCGCCACAACGCCAGGCTTTCGCTGGAGCGCTTTCCCACCTGGGACGAATGCAGTGGGCGGATGCTGGCGATCTACGAGCAGATCACCTGAATCGCTTGTAGATAATGCTCGCGTTCCTGGGCGGCGCTGAATTCCTCCTGGATGGTGGCGCATGCCTGCCGGCGCAGGGTTTCGTGCTCGCCACGCAGGCAGGTTTGCGCTCGCGCTAGCGCGCGGGAAAGGCTCTCTGCCGAATAGGGCTCGAACAGGAAACCGTTTTCTCCGTCGCGGATAACATCCCGCGCGCCGCCCACCGCCGAACAGACGCAGAGTTTGCCGATCGCCATGGCTTCCAGCATCACATTGGACATGCCCTCGTGGGTGGAGGGAATGCAGACGATGTCCACGTCATGATACTGTGCTAGCAGGGCCTCCGGTTCATGGACATAAGGCGCCTGGCTCACCCGCGCTTGCGGGTGCAGGCTCAGGAAACCGTGCAGCAGCCGGCTCGCTTCCTCCCGCAACCGGCCGACGATGCGCAGGCTGAAACGGTCGAAATCGATCGCCGCCAGCAGCAGTTCCAGGCCCTTCTTCTGCTTGATGTCGCCGAACAGGCCAATCACCGGATGATGGGCGGGCCTAAAATCCTGCTGAAACGGAAACCGCTCCACTACCACGCCATTGGCGATGTACTGCGTGTCGGCGTTCGGGCAAAAAGCGCGAACCTTGGCTTCCATCTCGCGGCTGACGCAAAACACTTTACGCGCATGGCTGAGGGCATAGTGAATCGCAAAGGCCGATTCGGCGAACAGGTCCAGGTCGATGTCATTGCCGCGGGTGAACAGTAGCGATGAGCCGCCCCTGCGTCTTGCCGCGAGAGTGGTGGCATAGGCCAGGGAGTTGCAATAGAAGCCCAAAAACAGGGGTTCGGGTTGGGGGCGGCTCACTGTCTCGATCACATCGGCGAGAAATTGCAGAAACAGTTTCGTTTCGCCGGCCTTCCCCACCTCGATGACTTCGATGCCGGCGATTTCGTTCGCTCGATAGGTCGAAGGGGGGAGCAACTCTGACGGGGTGATGACCGAGATGGAGTAGATCGAGGCCAGGTGGCTGACGATGCGCTCGGCGCTGACCGCCAAACCGCCGACCGAGGTTCCGCCATAAGCCGGGGTCACAAAAAATAGGGAAGGAGCTGATGTCATGTCAGGAAGCGGTGGTTAATCAATGCGCGTTTGCCACCTATCACTTCTATTCCATCCCTCGGTTTATGGACAGGATGCACAGGATTTACAATATTAATCAAAGGCATAACCAGGGTTTCATCCTGCAATTCCGGTTCATCCTGTCAAAGTGATAGGTGATAAGCAAATGGCGCGTTGAATATAAACGCTAAGTCATTTCTCTGGTATGATTTTCAGCATTCTTCATCGAGGTTGGCCCCATGGCTCGTACAGAAACGCCGGTTTGCGAATTCGGTCAAAAAGCCCATGATTTTTCTCTGCCCGGGATCGACGGGAAGATCTGGACCCTGGAGGAGTGCCGGGGCGAGAATGGCCTTTTGGTGATGTTCATCTGCAACCATTGCCCCTATGTCAAAGCGGTGCGGGAACGCATCGTGCGCGATGCGTGGGAATTGGCCACCTACGGCATCCTTAGCGTCGCCATCATGTCCAATGATCCTTCCGATTACCCGGAAGATTCCTTCGACAACATGCAACAGATCGCAGAGCAGTTCGCCTTCCCTTTCCCCTATCTGTACGACGAGAGCCAGGCAGTCGCCAAAGCCTACGGCGCGGTGTGCACCCCGGATTTCTTCGGTTACGGCAAGGATCTCACGCTCCAGTACCGGGGCCGTCTCGATGAGAGCCGCAAGGAGACCGCTGCGCCGGAGGTGCGCCGCGATCTGTTCGAGGCCATGAAGCAGGTGGCGCTGACCGGCCAGGGACCGAAGCAGCAGATTGCCAGCGTCGGCTGCTCGATCAAGTGGCGCAACGAATCATTCCCGTAAAATAAAAACATAAGGAGTCCTCTCATGAGCTTTATCCGCATGACCGATCTGGACCTCAAAGGCCAGCGAGTGCTGATCCGCGCCGATCTCAACGTGCCCATCAAGGAAGGCAAGGTGAGTTCGGATGCGCGCATCACCGCTTCCATGGCCACCATCGAGCATTGCCTGGCCGCCGGCGCCAAGGTCATGGTCACTTCCCACCTAGGGCGTCCCGTCGAAGGCGAATGGTCGGCGGAAAACTCCCTCAAGCCCGTCGCCGAGAACATCGAAGCTCGCCTGGGCACACCGGTCCGCTTGATCAAGGATTGGGTGCATGGCGGTTTCGAGGTGGCCGAAGGCGAGTTGGTGGTATTGGAGAATTGCCGTTTCAACCC
>JAQTSI010000126.1 GCA_028711365.1 Methylococcaceae bacterium | reverse complement strand
TTGGTCAGGTGAGGCGGTTCGAAGCCATGCAGCATTCCTAACACGATGCCGGTGAAGACCAGGGCCACCGTGTACGGAACGGCAAGATGCTGCGCTGTGATAGCCACGGCAGTGACCACAACGAACAGCAAAATCAAGACTATTTCAATCTCCATTATCTAAACCAATCGAAATTACGTCGAAGTGCCAGCCCATATTGATCTTCAGTCCTTTCCTCAGCCTCATTCATTCCGATGTCAGCTTTGGCCGGGATTTAATTTGACAGGATTTGTTTGCCTGGCAGCTATACACGATAGAAGAGCAAGGAATATCACCAGAGAGTACCATTATATTGAAGTTTCCCGGTTTATTAGTGGCAAATACAATAGAAAATTCCAATTCACTGATTCATATCCATGAGCGTCTAAGTTTTGGTTAAAAAAACAATACGTTATTAGTGAATGAGGTCTGATTTTATAGTATTATACAAGTTGTTAACTCATTGAATATAAATATAAAAATACCTCTTTCATATGTGTTCTACGCGATCTTTTACGCCCACTCCAGGCTCATTTTTCAGACACCGGCCCGGCCCGGCCCGGGAGCGGGCTCCGTTATTTGTCAATGTCCATCATCGTCCCTTTCGAGTCCTCCAGGATCTTCAATTGTCAGCGTTGACTTGAAAAACCTTGTTCGGTATTGAGCTCAACAAGAAGTGATTTTACACCTTCATCGCATCTTCAACGTTGGCTTATAGCGGCAGGCCGTTCACCTTTCTCGCTGGCCCGTTTGGCCTGTTCCTTTGGAATAGACAATAGATAGGCAGTATTGATCAGGGCTGTGTGCGTCAGTGCCTGTGGAAAATTTCCAAGAAAGCACTGTCCTCGCGTATCGTATTCTTCTGCCAGAAGTCCAAGATCATTACTCAAGGTCAGCAGGCGCTCGAATAAAACTTCTCCTTCTTCGCGGCGTCCACTCAATGCAAGGCTGCCGGCAAGCCAGAATGAACAAGGTAAAAAGGCACCTTCTCCCGGCGGCAGTGCATCCACCTCCACGTTGGTCGCATAACGCAATACCAATCCATCGGCCAAAAGATTGCGTTCAATGGCATCTATTGTACCCAGCACACGCGGATCGTCCGGTGGTAAAAAACCAACCTGTGGAATCAAGAGCAGACTTGCATCAAGATGCGATGCGCCGTAGGATTGCACGAATGTATTGCGCTGCGAATCATAACCCGCTGAGCAAATCTGCGCATGAATCGTATCACGTATCTGACGCCAACGTTCAACCGGGCCTTTAAGCCCGAAGATTTCCGCATCCTTGACCGCCCGGTCAAATGCTACCCACGCCATCACCTTGGAGTGCGTGTAATGGCGGCGCGGCCCGCGCATTTCCCAGATACCGTCATCCGGCTGCTGCCAGTTCGTCTCCAGGAATTGGAGCAAAGCGACTTGGATGTTCCAGGCTGCCTGCTCCGGTTCCAACCCAGTGGATCGGGCCAGATGCAATGTGTCCATGACCTCGCCGTAAATATCGAGCTGGAACTGTTTCGATGCTGCGTTGCCCAGGCGCACAGGAACCGCGCCTCTATAGCCGGGCAGCCAGCCTGCCTCGTATTCATCGAGACGCCGTTCACCCGTAACACTGTAGAGTATCTGTAGATCTTCGGGACTACCTGCTACGGCGCGCAGCAGCCACTCGCGCCAGGCCACCGCCTCTTCGTGGTAACCGGCGAGCAGCAGCGCGTTCAACGTAAACGTGGCATCACGCAACCAGCAGTAACGGTAGTCCCAGTTGCGGACACCGCCCCCTTGCTCCGGTAACGAAGTCGTGGGCGCTGCAATTATCCCCCCGGTGGGCGCGTAGGTAAGAGCCTTTAGTGTAATCAGTGAGCGGACCACGGCGTCGCGCCAGCGTCCCCGGTAGATACAGCGTTCAGACCATTTGCGCCACCAGTTCTCGGTTGCTATCAGTTCTTGCTCAGGGTCGGCGGCTGGCTGAGACTTTTCGTAAGAAGGCCGATAATTAAGTGCGAATGAAATCCGCTCGCCCTTGCACACGTGAAACTCGGCCAGAGTTTTCATGTTTTCGCCGTGGACGGCTACTCCGCTACTCAGTTCCAGCCTGTCCGGCCCTGCGGTAGCTAACAGCCTGTCTCTTGAGCGCCGCACCCAGGGCGTGATAGAACCATAATCGAAGCGGATGATGAGCTCCATGTGCATGGCCACTTGCCCACTCAACCCTTCGACGATACGCAGGACATCCCACCGCTCTTCCGAGAGCGACATGAAGTCGATGATCCGCACAGCGCCTGCGTCGGTCTCGAAATCGGTTTCCAGAATCAGTGTCTCGGGGCGGTATTTGCGTCGGGTATTACGTGCTTCAGCGGCTGGCGCTATTAGCCAGCGTCCATGCTCGGGTTCTCCCAGCAGCGCTGCAAAACACGCACCTGAATCAAATCTTGGAAAGCACAGCCAGTCAATAGATCCATCGCGGCCGACCAAGGCCGCAGTATGGCAGTCGCCGATCAAGGCATAGTCTTCAATCGGAAGGGGCATCAGTAATCCTCGGGTTGTGCCAGCTTCCGTCCGCCGTTATAAGCGCATCAGCTTGTTCCGGGCCCCAACTGCCGGGCTTGTAGGAATGAGCCCTCCGGTGCGAGTCAAGGACTGGATCAACCACAGCCCAGGCGGCCTCAACCGCGTCCTCACGGGTGAAGAGCGCGCCATCGCCGGACATGGCGTCAGCCAACAGTAGTTCGTAGGGCGTTTCCTCTACTGGCTGTTCATCCAGCAGATAGAGTTCGCGTTGGTCGCCTACGAACTCCTTGCCCACGCGTTTGACGCGCGCGGCCAGGGCGACGGCAGAGTTGGGTGAGAGCCGGAAACGCAGGTAATTGGCCCGCCCTCCGTCCAGTGGTCTTGAATCGTCAAACAACCTTTGCGGTGGCGGCTTTAATTCCACCAACACTTCAGCCGCTGTGGCGGCCAGACATTTACCTGAACGCAGATACCACGGCACCCCCTCCCAGCGCCACGAGTCGATGAACAGCCGCAGGGCGCAAAACGTCTCGACATCCGAGTCCTTTGTCACGCCCGGCTCTTTTTGATAGCCCTCGTACTGGCCTCGCACCACGTCATCCGGGTGCAGGGGACGCATGGCCTGGAACACCTTGGCTTTCTCGTTGTGAACGGCGGCAAAGCCCTGATAGGCCGGGGGCTCCATGGCAAGCAGCGCGACGATCTGGAACAAGTGGTTCTGGATAACGTCGCGCAGACAGCCGGCACTTTCGTAAAACGCGCCGCGGCCCTTGACGCCGAAGTCCTCGGCCAGCGTGATCTGTACGCTGGCTACACAGTTGCGGTTCCAGATCGGCTCAAGAAACGAATTGGCGAACCGGAAATAAAGGATATTCATGATCGCTTCCTTCCCGAGAAAGTGGTCGATGCGGAAGATCGAGTCTTCCGCAAATACCGACAGTGCGATACGATTAAGTTCCTGCGCGGAGGCCAGATCGCGTCCAAACGGTTTTTCGACGATAACACGAGCATGCGCGGACAATCCCGAAGCCCCGAGACCTTTGATAACATTCGCGAACAGTACGGGCGGGATGGCGAGATAGTGCGTCGGGCACTGGGCATCGCCTAGCGCCTGCTTCAGTGCAGCGAACGTACACGGGTCATTATAATCACCGCTCACATACTGGAGCAGAGAAAGAAGTTGGTCGAGAGCGTTCCGGTCATCGAGCAGGCCGGAATGCTTGATGCTGTCCTCCGCCTGTTTGCGCAGTTGCGCCAGGCTCCAGTTCGGGGCGGCGATGCCAACCACCGGCACATTGAGGGTGCCGTGTTTGACCATTGCGTAGAGCGCCGGAAAGATCTTCTTGTAAGCGAGGTCGCCCGTTACGCCGAAGATCACCAATGCATCAGCCGGCATCGTGCGGTTATAGTTATTGTCCATCTCAGTACCTCCTCTTTCTTATCAATATGGTTCAATATGGTTGCCGGACTCGCGCCATTAACCCGTTTTCATCATTCTTTGGCGAGAAAACCTGCTGACGGCTGAAGTCAAGGAACAACTTTTCGTCGTTCGAGTCAACGCGATCGGCGGGGATAGTTAAAAAATCAGCGAGCAAATTTTGGCATTGGGAGAAGTCAAACAAGACCGGTGCGGGTTGCCACCAGGTTAGATCCTCGGTTTCGCCAAAATTGACGAACACAGCCGGTTCGAATGGGTGCTTTGTTTTCATGACTCATGTTCCTCCCATTCCGTGTGAAAGGTGCCCTTGGTATCATTTCGCTCATAGGTGTGGGCGCCGAAATAATCGCGCTGGGCCTGGATGAGATTGGCCGGCAGCCAGGCGCTGCGATAGGCGTCAAAATAACCCAATGAAACCATCAACCCTGGAGTCGGTATCCCTGACTTGGCGGCCTGGCATACCACCTGGCGCAAATCTTCCTGATGATCCATGAGCATGCGCGACAAGTTGGCATCCAGCAGCAAGTTCGGCAGATCGCGCCTGGACCTAAATGCCGCGCAGATGTCTTCCAGCAATGCAGAGCGGATAATACAGCCGCCACGCCAGATTAAAGCCACGGCTTCAAGATCGAGGTTATACTTGTACTTTTTCGAAGCAACCGCCAAAAGCGCCATACCTTGTGCATAGGTGATAATTATTGCGGCAAACAGCGCACGGCCCAGTTGCGTCAGGAACGTGTCGTGGTCGCCGGCCAAGCGCCGTTGTGATTGCTGATAAACTGCGTCGGCTTGCTCCCGTTCCTTCGCGAACACGGACAAGTCCCGCATCGCGACCGCCAGGTCAATGGTCGGGATCGGCACTTGCAGTTCCATTGCGCTTTGTGAGGTCCACATGCCGGTGCCTTTCTGTTTGGCCACGTCGAGGATTTCGTCGATCAATCGTTTGCCGGTCTTCTCGTCCTGTTTGGAGAAAATATGACCGGTGATCTCCACAAGATAGCCATTGAGTTCGCCTTTATCCCATAAAGCATAGGCCTCATGCACTTCAGTATCATTCAAGCCCAAACCACGTTTCATCAGGTCGTAGGTTTCGGCGATCAATTGCATGACCCCGTATTCGATGCCGTTGTGAACCATTTTCACGAAGTGCCCGGCCGATCCTGGTCCCAGCCAGGTTACGCAGGGAGCGCCGTCGACCTTCGCAGCAGCCGCTTCAAAAACGGGGCGGACTCGCTCATAAGCCTCTTTCGGCCCGCCGGGCATGATGCTGGGTCCGTGACGCGCCCCCTCTTCGCCGCCCGACACGCCGACACCGAGAAAGTGTATGCCTTTCGCGGACAGGTTGCGGGTTCGCACGTCGGTATCTTTGAAGTAGGAGTTACCCGCATCGATGATGAGATCGCCCCGTTCCAGGTGCGGAAGTAAATCCTTGATGACCGAATCGACGGGTGCGCCGGCGGGCACAAGTATGATGACCGCACGGGGCGGGCGGAGCAGAGCAATGAAATCATTGATATTCTCCGTCCCGCAGATGTCCTGGCCGGCCGATTCTTTCCTCAGGTCTTCGACCTGGCTTGGGTTCAGGTCATAGCCTGCTACCGGAAAGCCATGGCCGGCCATGTTCAGTACAAGATTGCGCCCCATGACGCCCAGCCCGACCATGCCGATTGCATACCGTTGTTGTGATTGTTTAGTAGTCATGGATTTGTCTCCAATGAAGTTTGCTGAAATGGGTAGAATTGATTTTTATCATCATCCTTTCTTCTATGCCCGCCGCGTTATTCGCGTCCGTTTATTTATGGGATTCATCTTTCCGAATTTCCTGCTCAGCCTTCTCCCAGTCCTGAACTGCTCCACTGTCTTGGTGCCCCTCCTGCTCGTAAAGTTCATAGGCTCGCTTGGCGATCTGCGGCGTCAAATCGGCTGGTGTTTTGGCTTTGGACTCTGGCTGAGGCTCCGTTTTGGTCTCAGGTTGAGACTCGGCTTTGGCTTCATCTTTCCGAATTTCCTGCTCAGCCTTTTCCCAGTCCTGAACTGCATGACCATCCTGACGGCCTCCCTGCACATAGAGTTCATAGGCACGCTTGGCGATCTGTGGTGACAAATCGGGACGTTTCTTCGACAATAGCGGCTCAGCCGTTGGATCGAACACCCGATAGGCAAGCAGTTTTACCCGATCATTTACGAGGAACCAGACCAGCGCATAGCCCCACACGAACGCAGCCCAGCCCCAGCTGATGGGGGTCATAAATACCCCAAATACCGCGATCAAGGTCGCCACAGTTTGCGTACCCAATACGGCTAGCCATAAAACCGGCGCGGGGCGTATCGACCAGAACGGGCCGCGCGTGCGCGTCAGGAAAATCGTCAAATGTCCCGCTACGGACAGCATCAGGTACATCAGCGTCTGGATGTGCGGACGATCGAGGTGATAGACGCGCTCGCCGAGGTAAAACAGGCCGAACGCGGCCACGGGGCCGATGATACCCAGCACCGTTGAGATACCCAACACCAAATGCATGTTCCAGGCTTCGGGTTTGTCTTTGTAATGAACGTTGTCATAGGCAATCGACAGGATAGCGCCGTCGTTGAGCAAAGCCAGCATCACGATCATCACCGCCGTCAATGGATAAAAGTTAAAGATCAGGATCGCCAATGTCATGAACAACAGTACGCGCAGCGTCTCGGCGATGCGGTAGATCGCATAGCTGTTCATGCGCTGGAAGATTTTCCGGCTTTCCTTGATCGCATCGATAATCACCGACAGGCCGGTCGTCATCAGTACGATGTCTGCCGCCGCGCGCGCCGCGTCCGTCGCGCCGGAAACGGCGATGCCGCAGTCGGCTTTCTTCAGCGCGGGGGCGTCGTTGACACCGTCGCCGGTCATGCCGACAATGTGGCCGCTTTTTTGCAGAACATCAATAATGTGGAATTTGTGTTCGGGGAACACCTGGGCAAAGCCGTCCGCTTTCTCGATAGACTCGGCCAGCTGCGCCGTCTCGTGATGCTTGGTGTCGCCGAAGCCGCCGGCATCGAGAATATTAGGGCCCATGTCCAACTTTATGGCGGTTTCCTTGGCGATGGCCAAGGCATCGCCCGTCACCATTTTGACTTTCACCCCCATCTCGCGCGCGGTTGCGATGGTTGTCTTGGCTTCATCCCTGGGCGGATCGAAAAGCGGCAGCACGCCTAGAAACTGCCATGGACCGTCTCCCTCAGCCCGGGCCACGCCCAACGAACGAAAGCCGCGCGCCGCAAATTCATTGACCGCTTTCTCGACGGCGGGCTTTACCTCACCGGCGTTGGCCGCCGGCTCCAGGATCACCTGCGGGGCGCCCTTGGTCACCTTGAATTGTTTTCCGTCCGCGCCCTTGACGGTGGCCTCGGTGCGCTTATGCACCGGGTCGAACGGCTGGAAATGAAGCACTTGGTAGTCTTTTAAAGCTTGGTCATTTTTCAGACCGCCCAGTACGGCCAGGTCGATGGTGTCCTTATTGTCCGCGCGCGACGCCAGCGCCGCGTTGAGGATAACTTGCTCAGGAGTGATTCCGTTCACGCTGAACGGATCTCCAAGGGTTAGTTTGTTCTGGGTCAGGGTGCCGGTCTTGTCCGCGCACAGTATATCCACGCCCGCCAATTCCTCGATGGCCGCCAATCGGGTCACAATGGCCTCTTTTTTAGCCAGCAGGCGCGCGCCGACCGCCATGGTCACCGACAGCACCGTGGGCATCGCCACCGGAATCGCGGCTACGGTCAGTACCAGGGCGAACTGCAAGGTAGTGAGGATCGGGTCGCCGCGGAACAGCGCGACGGTAATAATCACCGACACCAGCGTCACTGCAAGGATAATCAGGTAATTGCCGATCTTCAACACCGCGCGCTGAAAGTGGCTGACTGTCTCTGCCTCCTGCACCAGTTGCGCAGTCTTGCCGAAGTAGGTGTTCGCACCGGTGGCGTACACCAGCGCATCGATTTCACCCGTGCGGATGATCGAACCCGAGAACACCGCCTCGCCGGGTTTTCGCGTGGCGGGCAACGATTCTCCCGTCAGTGCGGACTGATCCACCTCTACCGGGTCACCCTCAAACAAGCGCGCATCCGCCGGCACAATGTCGCCCAGACGCAGGTGGATGACGTCGCCCGGCACTAACTCTCGAGCCTCCGGGTTGGTCCACTTGCCATCACGTTTCACCTGGGCTTTGACCGCCAGCTTGGCCTTCAGCGCGGCGATGGCGTTGCCTGCCTGATGTTCTTCCCAGAATCCGACCATAGCGTTGGCCAGAAGCAGAGTGAGAATGATGCCAAAATCCGGCCAATGTTGGTCTACCGCCGAAAGAATCACGGCCGCTTCGATCATCCACGGTATCGGCCCCCAAAAGTAGGTGAGAAATTTCAGCAACGGATTAGTTTTCTTTTCTTCAATCTCATTAGGCCCGTATTGAGTCAGCCGTTTCTCCGCCTCGGCCTGGCTGAGGCCGTCCGGTGACGACTCCAGTTTTTTCTCCACTTCCTGCAGGGACAGGGATTTCAGATCGTCGTCCGCATCCGGTTCCGGTGCCTGCTTCGATTCCGGAACCTTGGACGGGTTAGTCTTGGTTTTCATAATAGGCATTCTCCTTTCTCTATTGGGTTTCATAATGAATATTCAACTTTCGTTGCTATAACAAAGGTTTCATGAGTTCCGGAATACCCGTTGTCATGCTCATGCCATTTCCATTAAGCCATTTTATTCGCCGCTGCGGACATCACAGGGTAGATCGGCGGCAGGCTGTTATTGAAACGGATGTCCACAACGCCAAGCGAGAAAGTTATTGCAGCCTGATCAATGCTGGCGGGATTCATTGGCCGCTCCATAAGCATATGACTCCCGTTTTCGCCTTTCAATCGCCTTCGAGCCATACGAGCGCTTCTTTACCCGCCACGCGATCGAAGTAACGGATTTCGGCGGTAGTGAAAGGCTTGCAAAAAATGGCCATGCCATGCTCCCACTGCGTTTCGCCAACAAGGGCGAGACGCTCGATATCGTTGAAGTGTTCAATACCGAACTTGATGTCCTCCCAAGCCGCACCTGCCGTCCAGCCATGGAAATCATGCAAGTCCACCAACATTCGGATTTTGCCGTGCTCTTTGACCAGCTTCTCCACTGCGGGGACAAAATACGCATAGTCCTCTTCGACGAGCTTGCCGCTCAGTTGAATCTCCAGTAATTTGCCGCCATTCTTTTCATTTAATTTCACTGTCATATCCGTTTCCTCTTCGTTGTATTTCCGGGTTTACTTAAGTTTTCTCATAATTATCTAATTCTGCTTTGTCAGACTATACAAAAGCTCGTCATACTCGCCGGGAAGCGGGTATCCGGTGCCATGGCCTGTCCTGCCGATTTGTCCGGAACGGATTTGCATTAACCCGAAGGGTGTTCAGGCAGGATAGCCCGCCCTACATTACTTCCTTCATCAGCCGCCTGCGGATCGACTGCAATTCTTTCTGGCGTTTTGGGGAGGTTTCGGGGTAGCTCATGTTGAGCTCCTTAAAAGTATCGAGAATAATCTGGGAAATAATCAACCGGGTGTTTTTCTTGTCGTCGGCGGGAACCACGTACCAGGGCGCAGTTTTTGTGCTCGTTGCACTCAGGCAATCCTCATAAGCCTGCATATATTCCTTCCAGAATTTCCTTTCCTCAATGTCCGCGGTACTGAATTTCCAGTTTTTTTCGGGCTCGTCGATACGGTCGAGAAAACGCTTTCGCTGCTCTTCCTCTGAAAGATGAAGAAAGAACTTGATGATCCGTGTGCCGTTACGATAGAGATGGTTCTCCAGGTCCTCGATAGAACGGTATCGCTCCTGCCAGACCGTTTTCTCGTCGAGCAGTTCGTCCGGCAAACCCTGGCTGCGCAGGATTTCAGGATGCACTCGAACAATCAACACCTCCTCGTAATAAGAACGGTTAAAGATGCCGATGCGGCCGCGTTCCGGCAAACATTGAGAGGTGCGCCACAAAAAATCGTGATCCAGGTCCGTAGCGCTCGGGTGCTTAAAGCTGAATACCTGGCAACCTTGTGGGTTGACGCCGGACATGACGTGCCGGATGGCGCCGTCTTTGCCGGCGGCGTCCATCGCTTGAAAAATCAGCAACACCGCATAGTGGTCAGAGGCGTAGTGAAGGCGTTGCAACGAACTCAGTTCCTCCACCTGCTTTTTGAGGTATTTATGGTATTTCTTCTTTGACTTGTAAACAGGCTCCACGAGTGTCGGCCACTTTTCGAGCTTAACCTTTTCGCCTTCCGGCACCTGGAAATCTTTGCAATTTATTTTCATTTTTATACCCTGTTAGTATCGCTTGCGTTGACAAAGTTTCGAAGCGGCAGTGCGTACGTTTCGATTAACCCTTAACTGACGCTTAATTGCGGAGAGCGGCAATGATTAAGCTTATAAAAATACCTTTAGCTTTAAGGCGGCATGATCATTCCGGCCGCGGCTGCGCTTGTTCTTTTGATAGTGCTTCGTATCCGGCAATTACGTCGAACAGTTCCGCGTCAATACGACTCTGGCGCAAACGGTGGAATGTCCCGTTGAGGTTCGCCAGCAGATCGTCGATATTCTTGTCGGCGCGCTGCATTGCCGCGAGGCGGCTTGCATTCTCGCTCGCCAGGGATTCGGCGCAGGCCCGGAACAGCGTAACGAAAAGATATTCGCGAATCAGCGCCCGCAAGGCCGCGGTACCGCCACCGATAACCTCGGGCAGGTTGCCCGTCGGCCAGGGGCGTTCGGCCAGCTGGCGGCGCCAGTTTTCATCCAACGGCAACAGTTGCTGACTGACGGGCGCATAAACCGTCCCGGCCGTGGGGCGGTTATAGAAGAGGTGGAGTTCGGTGATTTCATCCCGGCTGCGGCGGGCCTCGCTTTCCATCAGAATCTGTCCGACCAGCGGGGTGATGGCCTTGACCGAATTCGGCACAGTGAGGAGTCCCGTCAGCGGCAGTCCGGCATCCGCCAGATGCGCATGAACGCGTTCGCCGACCGCCCAAACCAGTGGTTTGCCGGGCAGGGCCGCCAGCGTCTGGAGCGCATAATCGGCCACCACATCATTGAACTGACCTACCAGGCCCTGATCGGAACCAAACACTACCGCGCCAATTGCACCCGCGTCGGTTCGTCTTGCCTCTCCGGTTTGTAAGGCAGGTGGAATACCGGTATCCCGGAAACAAAGGCTCAAGCCCAGCTCCACGGTGCGATAGTAGTGGCCCAGGGCGCGTACCGATTGCTCGTATTGTCCGATACTCGAAGCAGCCAGGGCCTTCATGGTGCGGACGACGGATTGCAGGTCTTCGGCGCTGTTGATCTTTCGGCGCAGGCTTGCTGTGGTCTTGCTCATGACTGTTTCCCTGGAGCTGCCTTTGGATTGGATTGAAAACGAGCCAGCGCTAGCCGGGCGATTTGTATGATCGTTTCACGATCCTCATCGCTCAGTTTTTGGGCAGTATCCAAGCGCCCGCAGACCTCCGCCGGAATCTCTGCCGCCGCTTTGCGTACGGCCTTTTCGGCGTTCGTCATCCAGTCCAGCGGCACGTCGTCGAAAAGACCGGCACTCAATGCCAGCAGGATGGCGATCTGTGCGTCCACGGACACCGAGGCGAATTCCGGCTGCTTGAGACAGGCGCGGATGCGCTGCCCATGACCGATGATCCTTCGGGTTTCTTCGTCCAGGCGGGCGCCGAAACGGGCAAAGCTCTCGAGTTCCTCGAACTGCGCATAGGCGAGTTTGAGGTCACCCGCCACCTCGCGGTAAGCAGATCGCTGCGCCTTGCCGCCGACGCGCGAAACGGACTGGCCGACATCGACCGCAGGCAGTACGCCCAATTCGAACAGCGATGGCGAGAGGTAAATTTGCCCGTCGGTGATGGAAATCAGGTTGGTCGGAATATAGGCGGAAATGTCCTGAGCTTCGGTTTCGATGATAGGCAGGGCTGTCAGCGAACCGCCTCCGCGTCCGGCTCGAAGGTGTGTCGCCCGCTCCAGCAGCCGAGAATGAATATAGAAGATGTCGCCGGGAAAGGCTTCACGGCCGGGCGGTCTGCGCAGCAGCAAACACAGTTCGCGGTAGGCGCGGGCGTGATGGGTAAGGTCGTCGTAAACGATCAACACATCGCGGCCTTGCTCCATAAAATGCTCCGCGATGCCGGTCGCGGCATAAGGGGCAATGTAAGCTAAGCCCGGCGGGTCGTTGCCTTCGGTGACGACCACCACGCTGTAATCCATCGCGCCTTTTGCCTGCAAGATAGCCACCACCTTCGCGACGGCTGACGCGCGCTGGCCGATCAGGCAATAGACGCACAGCACATCCTTGCCGCGCTGATTGAGGATGGTATCGATCGCCATGGCGCTTTTTCCCGTCTGCCGGTCGCCCAAAATCAGTTCACGCTGGCCGCGTCCGATCGGAATGAGTGCATCAATAACTTTGATGCCGGTCTGTAGCGGCACGCTGACAGGTGCACGATCCATGATAGGCGGGGCAGGGCGTTCGATAGGCAGACGCCCATCGGAAACTACCGGCCCATTGCCGTCAAGAGGCCGGCCGAGCGGGTCAATGACGCGCCCCAGCAATCCGTCGCCCACGGCCACGTCCATGACCCGGCCGGTGCGCACGACCTCATCGCCTGCGTGCAGATGCCAATAGTTGCCCAGCAGCACGACGCCGACTTCGTCCTCGTCCACGTTGAACGCAATGCCGAACACATCACCGGGAAACTTTACCAGCTCCTCAAAGCCGACGCCGGGCAAGCCGGAAACCCGGGCGATACCGGTGGAGACGCTGGTTATCGTGCCCACTTCGTGCATCGCCATCTGCGGCGTGTAGCTTTCCCGTCCCCTGTTTAAGCCGGTGAATGCATGGTCGAAGACGATTTGCAACAAATCGGGCGATTCATTCATCCGGCTTCCTCGCGCACGTCAGGATGAGTCTCGGACTTCGATTTGTCCTCGGGTTTGGCTTGAGGATTGGAAGGCTCTGCCAACAATTCGCCGACACTCTTTTCCAGTGACACAAGATAATCCGCTATGCTCCAAACGACCTTGCGTCCGTTGGCGCTGAGTTCGATGCCACTGATCAGATCCGGCTCAGTCTCAAAACGGAGGTTGATGCCTGTCCTGAATGGCGCCGAAGGGCCCGTCGACAAGGTGGCGTTGAGCGCGGTTTGTATCACGGCGCGTTGCTCCGCAGTCAGCTTGAAAGCACTC
>JAQTSI010000413.1 GCA_028711365.1 Methylococcaceae bacterium | reverse complement strand
GCGGGCGCGCTTCAATCCCGAGTTGAATCAGTCCTGGTTCGGGAGCGTGATGGAGGTCATCAACAGCGTCACCATGTTGTCGATCGTTCTCGCCGGCGCGGCGCTGATCCGCGAACGGGAACATGGGACCTTGGAACACCTGCTGGTGATGCCGATCACCCCGCTGGAAATCGTGACGGCAAAAATCTGGGCGAATGCCCTGGTGGTTTTGCTGGCGGTCGGCGCTTCCCTGCACTTTATCGTGCGTGGAAGTCTGGGGGTGCCGATCCAAGGTTCGATCAGCTTGTTTCTGACGGCCACCGCTTTGTATCTGTTTGCGACGACCTCCATCGGCATTTTTCTGGCCACCGTGGCTCGTTCGATGCCCCAACTGGGACTGTTGACGATCCTGGTGGTGTTTCCCATCACCACGCTATCGGGTAACACGACGCCGCTGGACAGCATGCCGGAAGTGATTCAACTCATCATGTCCTGCTCGCCCTCTACCCATTACGTGAAGATCGCTCAGGCCGTGTTATATCGAGGCGCGGGTTTGGATCGGGTATGGCGGGAGCTTGCTTTGGTGACGGGAATAGGCACGCTGTTCTTTGCCGCCGCGCTGTTGCGGTTTCGTCGAACCGTGAGCGCGGCGCTGGGATGAACGATGGCACGTCCCTCCCCCAAAAAAGCGCTGGGGTCGACCTTGCTTCGGCGGTAAAGTTTTGCCGATGCCACATTCGCAGCCTTGACGAGTGCAGCCCGGATGCCGGTAAAGACTCACAGGTCATCGAACGCAACTTTCGAGTTTGTCGTATCGCCAAAGAAACTATATAATGGCGCTCTTGCTTGCAGGAGAGGTACCGAAGCGGTCATAACGGCGCCGACTCGAAATCGGATGGGGGTAGAAATACCCCACAAGGGTTCGAATCCCTTCCTCTCCGCCAAATGGCCGTCTCAAAACCCATTTTAAGTTGCAAGGCTTGGCGGCTGTTGTCTCATCCTATGTCACCGCGCAAAACGCCCGGCAATTGGACCAGCCACTCCCCGATTGGCAGCGGGCCGCGAGCGTCCGAACATCCTGTCACTATCCCGGCGCCAGTAAACTCGCCTTCGTATTGATCCTCAAAACCTGCCGGACTGGCTACAAGGTGATCTACCCAGGCTGCGATGATCGAACGCTGGCGTGAGTCATCGGCGATCCCGCCTCTCACAGCCCCCATCTTCGTCAGGTTCGTTCACCCCCTCTACTCCGTCAGGTAGTCCTGAATAGCGAGTAACGAATATGAAAGGACGCAAGCCAATGCCTGTTTTCAGGAGATGGCGGTAATCCTCGTTCGGAACCCTGTCTCGAAATATGTCGTATTTTATCCATCGCGCCTGTCTCGGCTGCAACCTAACCATCGGTTTGGGCCAGTCTACTACAAGACGTTGGTTTATTCGAAGCCCTCCCGCCATCCACTTTGAAGCAGGCATCTGACCAAAATTTGGCCAGTTCGACCCAAACCAGACGATCAGCGGCATCCAGACGATCACCACCGACTTATCCACAGTAATTCGCAGGTGAATTAATTCCTGCCTATCGCCCAAATGGTCTGATCTGGTGATTTATCATAAAATGCTAATTTCATAACTTTCCATCACTTGATTCGTGGCCAGGGAAGTTGATAAAGTGCAACCCTCACACGAAATTCCGATCTTATCGCGTCAGATGCATTTACCTCACTCAACTGAGTCATATCACACAATTTATGGCGTGGAAAATCTGGCGAGCATTTTTGGCGTCCTGACTTTTCTGGCCTTTTTGGGGGACCCAATACAAGCGGGTGTTCCCTGTTTCGGGAAGCCCAGGCGTCCAGGCACACGAAGGTATCTTGGGATCGCCTGCGCGCCCTGGTGACTACGCTTTAGTTTATAGCGAGTTGGGATGAGTTGTAGGACAGGAGTATCAATGCCAAGAAGATTAGAGTTGTTCCCGCTGTTAGCTTTATATAAATCAAACTGATAACGAAATTTTGACAGTATTCGCAAGCGTTTTTTGCTCCTTTGAAGCTCAAAGAAGCCGAGAAGGCTTGATTTTCAAGGGCTGCACGCCGGGAACAACTCTATTATTATAGGTACAGGATAACCGGCAGTGTTTCTGCTTTTATGATAGCCTTGGTAGTCAGCAATTACCCTACAACAGTGACCCATTCATAGCCTCTTCATCCACGAGGACGGTGGCGTTCGTCTCATTTTTTGGGCAAACTACTTTTCGCTTGTTCGTGTCCTACTCCCTTCTCACTCTAAAAATAGCCACCACGAGACGCATAAAATTAATAATTTATCAACCAGTTACATAGTTTCATGATGGTTTTTCTTTGGAGCAAGTAGGAAATATATATGCTTGACTTTAATACAGCACCAGAAATTACCTAGTAAATCATGGATTTATATTCAATGCCGCCAGGTCATTTTTGGAATGAGAAGGGAGTTAGGTAGGGTCATCCATACCGACAACACTCCAAATCCACATGTTTTCAGACGAACGTTTTTCACAGGAATCATTGATGTCCTCATATTATCGATTGACCAGCGCGCAACTTGCCATTTGGTTTGCCCAGAAGATGGAGCAAGAAACCAATGCCTATAATATTGGTGAATATATCGAAATTTCGGGAATTATTGATCCGGTTTTGTTTGGAACCGCTGTACGGGGTGTTTTGGATCAGTGGGATACCCTGCATTTCCGGTTTGTTGAGCTTGATGATGGGCCAAGACAGTACTTCGCCCGCGACCCTCATTGGAAAATGCCCTATTTTGATTTTAGCGATGCAGCAGACTCCCTCGCTACCGCTAAAGCCTGGATGCACGACGATATGGGCCGCGCCAACGATCTGATCGATGGGCCTTTATATACCTTCGTGCTCTTTAAAATACGTTCTGATTGTTTTCTCTACTATCAACGAGCGCACCACATCATCACGGATGGTTTCACCGCCGCGCTTTTTGCCCGGAATTTGGCGGCTTATTACTCCTCCTTGCTCGAGGCCAAGTCGCCGGAGGTCCAAACCTCCGGCTCATGGCTAGACGCATTGGCCGATGAAGAGAGCTATCGCAACTCGGCGAGATATGAACGAGACCGGGCTTACTGGCTAGCCCAGCTCCAGGATAGGCCCGCGCCGGTGACGCTCTCGGGCATGCCGCCGGATCCCATTCCCTGCCGCCGATTCATCCGGGTCACGGGCTACTTGGCTCATCCCGTGGCCGAGGCGTTGCGTTCCTTGGGCGCAGAGCAGGGTT
>JAQTSI010000125.1 GCA_028711365.1 Methylococcaceae bacterium | reverse complement strand
ACGCCCGCATCGGCTGGAATTGGATACGCCGTGCCCTCGCCAAGGGCTGGACGCTGATCGGGGCGCTGGCCTTGCCCACCGCCCGTGACCCGGAACCCGCCCGCGCCTCGCGCAGGCAACCCGACCGCTCCCGGTGGATGGACGATATGCCCTCCCGGTATTTGTTCTGTTTTGCCATCCCTTCAATGGGTTAGGAGTTTTGTCAGGCAATCAGCCCGTCCAGCGTGCACGATTGGAGCAGGTCTTGGAACTCGGCGTTCGCCCCTGTCCCAATTATCAAACGTAGCCCGTATGTAGCTTCGCGGAATACGGGTATGCAGCGCAACGGAACCCGGATACAGGTAATCCATGTCTCCGATCACCCCGGATTCCGCAAAGCTCCATCCGAGCTACGCTGGCTACGCTGGCTTCTGGGTTTCGGCAAGCTTCTACCCCCATCCCAGCCTTCCCCCTGCAAGGGGGAAGGGGTTGATTTTCCTTATTTTTCAGACTTGTGTAGATGATTCAACGCCACGGGGAAGGGATTACCAGCCGTTGGAATTGCTCTTCCAACGGCGGGGAATGCCTCCCCAGCCGTTGGAATTGCTCTTCCAACGGCGGGGAATGCCTCCCCAGCCGTTGGAATTGCTCTTCCAACGGCGGGGAATGCCTCCCCAACCGTTGGAATTGCTCTTCCAACGGCGGGGAATGCCTCCCCAACCGTTGGAATTGCTCTTCCAACGGCGGGGAATGCCTCCCCAACCGTTGGTATTACTCTTCCAACGGCGGGGAATGCCTCCCCAACCGTTGGTATTACTCTTCCAACGGCGGGGAATGCCTCCTCAACCGTTGGAATTGCTCTTCCAACGACGGGGAAAGCCCCCGCGCGGGACGGGATATGCATCCCGTCCCGGAAATCATGTGCCTGGAATGGCGCTCGCTGGTACAAAGCATTGTGGACGGGATAAATATCCCGTCCCGCATAAGGAGGTTGTTTCCCTTTAGAAAGCAGACACGCCGTTATAGCGGTAAGCGCTATGACGGGACTTTATCGTGTATGGGCTGGGTCAATCATCTTCCTCTTTCAACTTGAACCCGCCCGTCAATCGCTGCTGGATTTGCGGCGGGACGGCGGCGTAGTGGCTGAATTCGATGGAATAGTGACCGCGTCCGCCGGTGAGGGAATTGAGGCGGGATTGGTAGTCGGCCAGTTCGGCCAGGGGAGCCTTGCTGCTGATGACCATGCGCCCGAGCCCATGCGAGTCGGCGCTGGTGATCTGCCCGCGTTTGGCGGATAGGTCGCCGGTGATGTCGCCCATGGCGGTTTCGGGGGCGGTGATTTCCAGGTCGACGATGGGCTCGAGGATGCAGGGAGCAGCGGCGCGGATGGCCTCGACCAATGCCTTTCGTCCGGCGACGACGAAAGCGATTTCCTTGCTGTCCACCGGGTGGGTTTTGCCGTCATAGACGGTGACGCGCAGGTCGTCCACCGGGAAACCGGCGATGACACCCCCTTCCAGGGCAAGACGCACGCCTTTTTCCACCGCCGGCATGAGCGAACCGGGGATGGTTCCGCCTTTGACTGAGTCGGCGAACTCGAAGCCTTGGCCGCGTTCCAGCGGTTCGATGCGCAGATAGACCTCGCCGAACTGGCCGGCGCCACCGGTTTGTTTCTTGTGGCGGAAGTGGCCTTCGGCGCTTCGGGTAATGGTTTCGCGGTAGGCGATGAGGGGCGGCTGGGTGTCGACTTCCAGCTTGAACTGGTTGGCCATTTTGTCCAGCTTGGCCTTGAGGTGGATTTCGCCCAGGCCGCGAATGACGGTTTCATTGGTGGCGGGACGGCGTTCGACGACGAAAGTGGGGTCTTCCAGCGCCAATTTGTCGAGGATGTCGAACAACCGCTGTTCGTCGCCCTTGCGTTTGGTCTGCACGGCCAGGCCGGCCATGGGCTTGGGAAAACGCAGCGGTTTCAGGTGGATGTGATCTTCGTCGTGGGAGTCGTGCAGCACGCAGTCGAAGTCGATTTCATCCGCTTTGGTCACGGCGCCGATTTCCCCCGGCAGCAAGGCCTGCACTTCCTCGTAATCCTTTCCTTGCAGGCGGTAGAGATGATTGATCTTGAACGGACGCTTGCCGTCCCCGATATAAAGCTGGGCATCTTTCTTCACGGTGCCTTGATGCACTCGGAAGATGCCGACCTTGCCCATGTAGGGATCACAGATCAGCTTGAAGACATGGGCCAGCACGGGCTTGTCCGGGTCCGGATCGGCGCGGAAGGCTTCGGCGTCGCCGCCCGGATCGCCCTGGTAAAATGGAGGCGGGTTGCCTTCCTTGGGATTGGGCGACAGGCTGGCGAGGACGTGCAGCAAATCCGCGATGCCGGCCCCGGTCTTGGCGGACACGAACAGGATGGGCGCCATGCCGGCCCGCAGGGCGCTTTCGAAGGGGGAGTGTATTTCCGCCGCCTTGGGTTCTTGATTCTCTTCTAGGTATCGATCCAGCAACCCTAGGTCTTCCTCGACGATGCGTTCGATGAGTTCATGGTGGGCCTTGGCGACGGAGCCGAAATCGGTCTCTCCATCATCGTGTTCTAGCACTTCCACCACATCCCTGCCGCCATGGGACGGCAGGTCGAGCACCAAGCCCTGAAAACGTCCGCGAAGATCGTCGAGCAAGGCGGGCAAGGCTAGATTGTCGGCATCGATCTTGTTGACGACGATTAGGGTGCAGAGCTTGCGCTCCTTGGCCCAGCGCATCATGCGCTCGGTCATCAGTTCGACGCCGGTTTGGGCATTGACGACTACCAGCACGGTATCCACCGCCGCCAGGGCGGCGATGGCCTGTCCGGCGAAATCCGGATAGCCCGGTGTATCCAGTAACTGGATACGACTGTCTTCGTAATCGAAATGGGTGATGGAACTATATAGGGAGTGACCGGCCGACTTTTCATCGGCGTCGAAATCGCTGACGGTATTGCCTTTTTCGACGCTGCCCTTGTTGGCTATGGCGCCGGCGGCATGGAGCAGGGCCTCCGCCAGGGTGGTTTTTCCCGCCGCGCCATGGCCGACCAGGGCGATACTGTGGAGGGATTCGGTGCTGTAATGCGGCATGGGTTTTCTCCTTGGATTATATGCGCCTCATTGTACGCGAGCAGGAGCCGGCTCATCTGCCTGCAGGATACCGCTTCGATCTCCTGCACCCTCCAACTATCGTCGCGGCTTGAGGTTTTGGGGAGAGATAAAGCTTGGCCAGAGGCGGTTATCGGTATCGAGGAACGCCAGTTCCAGTTCGCACAGACGAAGAAGATCGCGCCGGCGCGTCTTGTCCTTGAGTTTGAGGTAGAGGCTCGTATACCAAGGCGAAAGCCTGAGTTCGTCGAGGGACAGTTGGCCCTTGTCCAGCAATTGCGAAACGATGGTGTATTGCCTGGCGTTGATCTGCTTTTCGTCGAGCGCACGGCGGATGTCGCTTTCGTAGAGCCGCATGGCGATCATCCGGTTCACTCGATCATGCAGGCTATTGAGGGTCTGGCGCATGCCTTCCAGGTGAAAGCTGACAAAGGGCCGATTCGGCGACGATTGTCCTTTGGCTGCCGCTTTGCGGCAGGTGTTGAACAGGGTGAAATAGGCGTCGATGTTGGAGAGGTAGTAGCGGGCCAGGGCAAAGGGAGCATAGCGGTAGCCTGCCGCCTGGAGCAGCGTGGCCTCGATGACGCGTCCGACGCGGCCATTGCCGTCCCAGAAGGGGTGAATCTGCTCGTAGTAGAGATGCACGAGCGGTGCCCGGATCAGAGCGGGAGCGCCCGCGGCTTCCAGTTCTCCATGCCACTGGATCAGCGCCTCCAGCAGACGGCGTATGTCTTTACCGTACTGGGGCGGCTTGTAACGACCGCCGAGGGCCTCGTCACCCACATGAGTGATGCGATCTTTGGGGTCGTTGCGCAGGAGAGCGGGGCGATTGTCCGGATGGGGGATGTCTTGGGTGATGAGTCGGTGCAGATCGAGGATGAAATCGGTGTTCAAAGACCAACCGGGCGTGACGGCCAGCTTGAGTGACAGGTCGTAAGCGGCCTTGATGTTGACGGCGCGTCGCTGTTCGACTTCGAGAACCTGGGCGGGATCGAGTGCCAAAATAGTGGCGGTTTCAGCTTCGGTGAGTGTACCGCCTTCGATCGTGTTGGTGCCAAATACACTGCCGACCACCACCTCGCGCTCCAATTGAGTGGCTACCTGGGAGAGCGGGGTGGCAACAAAGCGTTCATGGGCATCCTCCACCCGTTGCAACGCAAATTCAATGGAGTCCGCTTCGATGCCGACCTGAAAAAGGAAAGGGCCGAAACGATCGGTGTCCAGACGAAGACTGATCTGAGTGAAATTTTGACTGGGCATCTTATGCGGAAAAATGTTCATCCTGCTTCGAGCCGCCATGACCGCACGCGGATGAAGCCTGCGGCTCGGTAGCCGTATCGGACGATCTAGTGGTAATCCTCTTCGCGCTGGTGGCGAAACGCCAGAATGGTCACCGTCTCGTTGTCTTCGATCTCGAACAGGGCAACATATCCTGCCGATCCGAAGGGAATCAATAACTCTCGCAAAAACGGATTGCCAGTGTCGGCTTTTCGGCAGGAGAAAGGAAAGTCCTGAAGGAAGTCGACTGCCTTGGCAATTGCATCGCGCGCTCGACGGGCAGATCGAACATCCTTCTCCAGCAGGAACACATAGAGTCTACGCAAGTCGTCCCTAGCCTTTTTGGTGTAACGAATCCTATAGCTCATTCCTGGGCTTTGGCTTTCGCCTCAGCCTGGATCAATAGGCTGTCCAGTTCGTCCAGGATCTCGCTGGCAGAAAAATACTCGTCCTTGCGTTTGGCTTCGTCTCGCGAGCTTAACCCGCGTGCGATGAACTCTTTTTGCAAACGTCTGCGATCGACACAAATTCGGATCGATTGTTCGACGAAACTGGAAAGGCTCTCTCCATCCTGGAGAACGCTCTCAGCGGCGCTGCGCAGAGCCGGTTCGACACGGAGTGAGGGAATGGAAGCGGTTTTCATGGGTCATCCTCTTGCGTTGCATTTGCGATTCAGTATGACAGGTTTTATGGGCTTGGGTAAACGGGTTTGTCGCCTTCCAAACAAAGCTCTACAAACACCGGTTTTTTTGTGTAGCTCAGGACATGTGAAACCCCGAGTGAAATCCTCTGAAATTAAGCAAGCAATTGATTATATGTGGCTATCGTCTGGTGGTACGCGGTTTGCTTTGTAGGAAACGTCGATAAAATTGATGCTTCGTTTCGGGTGGATTTTGGCTGGAGGGTGACGAAGCAGAAACGCGTAAACGAGAGGAACAAGCAATGCAAACAACGCACAATCAAACAGAGGCGGGAGCGGTGGGCTCGCACACCCCGGTGAACATAGACGAAGTCATGCAGCAAGTTGCCGATCATAAAGGCTGCGGCACGTCGGGCGGTTCCGGAAAAGCGAGTTGCGGTTCGGGCGCGGGAGAGAATGATTTACCTAAGGAAATCTGGGACAAGGTCAAGAACCATCCCTGTTACAGCGAGGAGGCCCATCATCATTATGCGCGCATGCATGTGGCGGTGGCTCCGGCTTGCAATATTCAATGCAATTACTGCAACCGCAAGTATGATTGCGCCAACGAGAGCCGCCCCGGCGTCGTCAGCGAGAAGCTGACCCCGGAACAGGCCGCCAAGAAGGTGCTGGCCGTGGCGTCCACCATTCCGCAGATGACCGTGCTGGGCATCGCCGGACCTGGTGACCCTTTGGCCAATCCGGAAAAGACCTTCAAGACGTTCGAGTTGATCGCCAAGACCGCCCCGGACATCAAGCTGTGCGTGTCCACCAACGGCCTGACCCTGCCCGAGCATGTGGAACGTTTGTCCCAGTACAACATCGACCACGTCACCATCACCATCAACATGGTCGATCCTGAGGTGGGGGCGAAGATCTATCCCTGGGTCTACTACAACAAGAAGCGCTATGCCGGCGTGGAAGCGGCCAAGATCCTCACCGACCGCCAGTTGCAGGGTCTGGAGATGCTGACCGAACGGGGCATTCTGTCGAAGATCAACTCGGTGATGATCCCGGGCATCAACGACCAACCTCTGGTCGAGGTGAACAAGGCGGTCAAATCCCGTGGCGCTTTCCTGCACAACATCATGCCGCTGATCTCGGCGCCCGAGCACGGCACCGTGTTTGGCCTGACCGGCCAGCGCGGCCCGACGGCGCAGGAGCTCAAGGCCCTGCAGGATAGCTGCGAAGGCGAGATGAACATGATGCGCCATTGCCGTCAGTGCCGCGCCGATGCGGTGGGCCTGTTGGGCGAGGACCGCAGCGCCGAGTTCACCACCGACAAGATCATGGAGATGGAGGTCAACTACGATCTCGATTCCCGCAAGGCTTATCAGGCGGCGGTGGAGCAGGAGCGGCAGGCGGTGGTGGCGGCCAAGCAGGAAGAACTGCAAACCCTGGCCGGCGCCCATTCCGACATCAAGATGCTGATCGCGGTCGCCACCAAGGGCAGCGGCAAGGTCAACGAGCATTTCGGCCATGCCACCGAGTTTCAGATCTACGAACTCTCGACGTCCGGCGCCAAGTTCGTCGGCCATCGCCGGGTGGATCTGTACTGCCAGGGCGGCTACGGCGAGGAAGATGCACTGGCTACCGTGATTCGGGCCATCAATGACTGCCATGCGGTGTTCGTGGCCAAGATCGGCGGTTGTCCGAAGAACGACCTGAAGGCGGCGGGCATCGACCCGGTCGACCAGTACGCCAATCAGTTCATCGAGCAATCCGCGATCGCGTACTTCAAGGAGTATCTGGACAAGGTCGCCAGCGGCGAGATCGAGCATATCGTCAAGGGCGATGCGGAGATTCGCCAGGGCGCTTTGATTGCGGCGTAAGGGATGAAAGGCCGTTGATCTGATCCGCTCGCCCCGGTCCGGGAATTGCCCGAGGGGCGAGCAAACTGTGCAGAGGTGAAATATGGCTTTCAAGATAGTGGAGGAGAACTGCACGGGATGTTGTGCTTGCGAACCGGAATGTCCCAATCAAGCCATCTCGGAAGCGAAAGGCGGGCTATTCATCATCGACCCGGCCAAATGTACGGAATGTATCGGACATCATGACGAACCGCAGTGCGTCGCCGTCTGCCCGATCGATCTCACTTGTATCATCGACGACAATTACCCGCGATATGAAGCGGCATAGGTGAAAATCATGGATCTAACCATTACTCCCAGTGCGGAAAAATTCATTCAGCGCATGGTGCGCTTCGGCGGTGCCGGGGAAAATGCCGGCTTTCGTCTTTCGGTCAGTCCGGGCGGGTGCTCGGGTCTGGCTTCGGAATTCAGTGTGGAGTCGGCGCCGCTACCCGGAGACGCCGTCGTCACCATCAACGGATTAAAACTCTTCCTGCCGGTGGAAAGCCGTCTGCTGTTGCAGGGAGTGACCATGGATTTCAAGGATACCCCGATGCAGACCGGGCTGGTTTTTCAGGATCCCAAAGCGAGCGGCTGCGGCACTTGCAGCACCAGCGCGCCGGCGCCTTCGCAGGTGGGGATTCCGATTTCCAGCATTCCCATCAAGAACGGTTGAAGCAAGCGGTATGGCCGAGAGCATGGCTTTGAGAGAAGACTCGATGGCGCAGGAAGGCTTGTACGACCCGGCGGAATGTTTGGGGGTCGGTTTGCCTGCCGAGGCGGAAAGCCATCTTCGCCTGGCGGGTCAGAATTTTCACCTGAGTGAAGTGGCGCTGGCGCATTTGCAGGCCGCCTGGGACATCGCTCCAGGGCATGCGGCGATCTATATCGGCAAATATCGGTTTTATTTCTACAAAAACCGTTTGTCTGAAGCCTTGGAAGTTGCCGTGGAATGCTTGAAGAAAGCCGCTGCCGATAATGGAATGTCGCCGAATTGGCGCGACGCCAAGCCTGGGGACGCCGATTTCAATAGTTTCGACGCCATTTTGCCGAGATTCTTCCTGTTCACCCTCAAGGGTTATGGCTATCTGCAGATGCGCTTGGGACGGCTGGAGGAGGGGAGGGCGGCGATCGAAAAGCTGGTGGAGTTGGACCCCGGCGACAAGCTGGGGGGTAAGGTGCTGTTGCAGGTACTTGAGAGGCAAGCCAATGGGGACGAGGACTGAAATCGAAGAGGCGCGCGATTGGCAGGGAAAGCTTTTGAATTGCGAGGAATGCGAACAGCGCGCCGGCCTGACCGAAGGCCGCTGCCATCTCGGCCATGCCTGCGTGCATGACCGTTATGCCCGCCGCATCGACCGGTTCTTCCGCTGGAATCCGTACCTCGCCAAGGAATATCTGACGCATCCTTATTTCGAGACGCGCGCGGTGGCGGCTAAGCATGTGGAGTTGTTCTACCTGCCCCGCTTGATCGACGACCCGGATGAAACCGTGCGACAGAGCGTCGCCCAGCGTCTGCCGGTGCGTTCGCGGCATTTTGAAACCCTGCGCCGCGATCCGCATCGGGAGGTTCGCGTTCGGGTCGCCGAACGGCTGGATGCCAGCGATCTGGTCGGCATGATCGATGATCCGGATTATTTCGTGCGCCAGATCGTGGCCCGAAGGCTTCCACAAGGCATGCTGGTCAAGATGCTGCATGATGCCGATCCCGAGGTGCGCAAGGTGGTGGCGCAGCGGGTAGGCTCCGAGTGGCTGGCGGTGATGGGCAAGGACAAGGAGGTGAGGGTGCGGCTGGCGGCGGTGCGGCGCATGGATGGCGAACAATTGAAACGGCTGGTCCATGATCCGGATTGGCAGGTGCGTTACGAGGTCGCAGGGCGTCTGGGCCTGGCCGAGCTGGAAATCATGCGCGCCGATCCCGATCCCGCGGTGCGGGAGTTGGTCGCCCAGCGTTTCGGCGGCAATGAAAGTGTTTTACCACAAGCCTGTTAACCGATTGAGGAGGTAGCGATGGGCGACATCAGTCGTGATAGCGATAGCAATGAGTTGACCGATCCGCCGCGTTTCAACTTCGGCGAAAAGGTCAAATCGAAAAAGGTCGTGCGCAATGACGGCACGTTCAACGGCGCCGAAATCGGCGAGGTTCTGGTCAAGAAGGGGGAAGTGGGCTATGTCAAAAGCATCAACACCTTCCTGCAGCAGTTTTATATCTATGCGGTGGATTTTCCCGACCGCGGCTATGCGGTGGGCATGAAAGGAAGGGAAATCGAGTCCCTGGACAACCCGCCACCGCCCAAGCCGGTCGCCAATCCCGGAAGCGAGGCCGTCGCATGAATGAGCCAAGGACTCCCATCTATCAATGGGGACAAAAGGTCAGCGTGCAGGCGGACATCTATAACGACGGCAGTTATCCGGACAAGGAAGCCGAGGCTTTGTTGGTGTCGGCAGGCAGCGAGGGTGAAATCGTGCAGGTCGGATTCCATGAGGAAGCCAAGATTCCGGTGTATCTGGTGGAGTTTCCGGGCGGCTATGTGATCGGTTGCTTCGAAGAGGAGCTTCACGCCGAGCAGAAAGCAGGCAGCGTCGCCGGTCTGCTTTGAGAAAGCGGCGGCTGAGGCGCATGAATTCGGATGGCTTTCGGTCAGGATCGGCGATCCGGTTTTCGGGGCAAGCATGCGGAGGGGCGGTTCGTCATGAAAAGCGATCTTGCGCGATCGAATCCTCAGACCTTGTGTCTGCACCCCAATGAATTGGATCGCAGGCGCATCGAGCGCGCGATCAAGAACCGCAAGCGCTATCGCTATGTCACTCCCGAAGTGCAACCGATCGCGGATGGCTATCTGATCTTGAGCCCTTGCTGTTCGCGCAATATCGACCCGGAAGGGGGCGTCATCGATATCGCCAAACTGGAGTTCAAGGATAAGCGGCGCTGCTGGTGGCTCTATCACAAGGACCATGAGATCGGTCATTGGATCATGCACGGGGAATATCAGTCCTTGCCGCAGATTCTGGACCTGTTGAACGAAGACCCGGAAAGGCGGTTTTGGCAATGAGCGACAGTCGGATCTATCTGGACAATAACGCCACCACGGCGGTGGCCCCGGAATGCGTGGAAGCGATGACGCTTTGCCTGAGGGAGCATTACGGCAACCCCTCGAGCAAGCACGCCATCGGCGAGGCGGCCAAAACCCGGACCCTGGCGGCGCGCGCCCAGGTCGCCGCCTTGTTGGGGGCCTCGCCGGCGGAAATCGTCTTCACCAGCGGCGGTACCGAGGCGATCCATCAGGCGATTTGGGGCTCTTTGGCTTGCGGCAAAAAGCGCATCGTCACCAGCCGGGTGGAGCACCCCGCCACGCTGATGTTGTTGGAGCATCTGCAAACGACGCAAGGCGTGGAGGTGGTCGAATTAGGCGTGGATGGGCAGGGAAGGCTAGATCTGGCCGAGTTGGAAGAAGCCATGACGGAGGAAACCGCGCTGCTGAGCTTGATGTGGGCCAACAACGAGACCGGGGTGCTGTTTCCCATCGAGGAGGCCGCCGCGCTGGCCGCCGCCAAGGGGGTGTCGTTTCACTGCGATGCGGTGCAGGCGGTGGGCAAGATTCCCATCGATCTCAAGCAAGTCCCGCTGGATTTCCTTTCGCTTTCGGGGCACAAGCTGCATGCGCCCAAGGGAGTCGGTGCTTTGTTCGTGCGCAAGGGACGCAAATTGCCGCCGCTGCTGTTCGGACACCAGGAGCGCGGCCGCCGGGGGAGCACCGAAAATGTGCCCGGTATCGCCGCTTTGGGCGTCGCCGCCGAACTCGCCGCCGCCGAGTTGGCGAGTTGCCCATCCCGCCTGACTAGCCTGCGCGATCATCTGGAACGCTCGCTGCTGGCGGCTTTGCCTGGAGCCCGTGTCAATGGCGGCGAAGCCGGAAGGATCGGCGGGACTTCCAGCCTCACGCTGGCCGGGATCGAAGCCGAGTTCGTGCTCGACAAGCTCGATCGGGCCGGTATCTGCGCCTCGGCCGGGGCCGCCTGCAGCGCGGCGGGGACCGAGCCCTCCCATGTGTTGCTCGCCATGGGGTTGTCCCCCCAGGCGGCGCTTTCGACGATTCGCTTCTCCCTGGGCCGTTACAACACGGAAGCGGAGATCGAGCAGGTGGCGAGCCTATTGCCCAAGATCGTGAGCGGCTTGCGGGCGGAGGCGGCCTGAAGATTAATGCAGTGATGAAAAAAATTGGCGCAATAACGCGCCCAAACCCAGATTATTCAACCAGCCAGGAATACCCATGAAGGTAATGATACGAAGAAATGCCGCCGGCGAGTTATCCGTCTATGTTCCGAAGAAAGACCTGGAGGAACCGATCGTGTCCCAGGAAAAGCCGGATCTGTGGGGTGGCATGGTGACTTTGGCGAATGGCTGGCAATTGAGTCTGCCGGAGATGGCCGTGGATACCGCGCTGCCGATCACCGTCGATGCGCGGCGATTGAGCGAGGGCGATTGAATATGGCCATGACAGCGGATGCGTTGCGGGAAATCCAGTGCTTGCTGGAGGGTGAAGCACCCAGCGCGGAATGCGTGGCGAGTGTGCGCAAAGCTTTCCCGGGCCTGTCGCTCACCCGTTGCGACGCCAGCGACATGGACACCGAAACGCCGGTGTTGGAGACGGCCCGGTTCAATGTCTATCTGATCGATACCGCCGAGCACTGCGCGCGGATCAGCACCGATCCGGCGAAGGCGAGCGGCCTGATTCTCGCCGAGAAACGGTAGGAGCATTTATGAGCAATTTGCCGAGTATTCTGCTTTCCGACCCGGACATGAGCCTGGCCGAACTGGAAGCGGTGGAGAATGTCCTGAAATCGGCTCACCTATCCGCAGGGCCCGTGGTCGAGGAATTCGAAGCGGCTTTCGCCGGCTATCTGGGGCGCAAGCATGCGGTGGCGGTGAATAGCGCCACCTTGGGGTTGATGCTGACGCTCAAGAGTCATGGCATCGGGCCGGGCGATGAGGTGATCGCGCCGCCTTTCGGCTTTCGTGAGACGCTCCATGGCATCACCCTGGCCGGGGCGATGCCGGTGTTCGCCGACATCGACTATTGGTCATGCACCCTGGCGCCGGAAAAAGCCGCCGCGGCCATCAATCCGAAAACCCGCGCCATCGTGGCCTGCAACGCCAACGGGCATCCGGCGTTGTGGGCGCAACTGCGCGAGTTGGCCGAGCGCAATGGCTTGCTGCTGATCGAGGATTCCAGCGAGGCGATCGGTTCCCGTTACCAGGGGCGGTTGGTGGGGAGTTTCGGCGATTGCGCGATCTTCGATCTGACTCAGCCGGGACCATTGAGCGCGGGCGAGGGCGGCATGGTGGTGACCGACGACGACGCGATAGCCGGACGATTGCGCGCCTGTCGCGCCCGCCGGCCGGAACAGCGTTATTCGGTGGTATTGGGTGATTATCCGCCCTATCGGGCGGAGATGAGCGACATCAACGCCGCCCTGGGCTTGGCGCAACTGATGCGGCTGGATGAGATCCTGGAGCGCCGCAAGCAGGTCGAAGACTATTACGATGGCCACATGCAGTCCTTCGAAGGGATCAAGCCCGCCTATATCGCGCCGGAGGTGGACGAGGTCCACTGGATGCTCTACCTGGTGCATCTGGGGACGCGTTTCTCGCGTTCCAGTCGCGACGCCGTGTTGCAGGATCTGGCCACCGAGCAGATCGAGGCGGTGGCTTTCTGCCAGCCATTGCACCGGCAGAGCCATTACTGTGGGCTCGGCTATCGCAAGGGCGATTTTTTCGTCACCGAGAAATTGGCTGATCGCGCGCTGGCTTTGCCGTTTCATTGCCATCTCACCGAGGATCAGATCGGCTTCATCGTGAAAACCGCCAAAGACGCCTCGATCAATGTAGGGGCCGGGGCGGCGATTTATCTATAAGAGCCGGCATGTCGGGCTATCTGCGCACTGGAATCCGGCGAAACGCAAAAATTTGGGTGACGGTGCTGCCGTCGGGCAAGAGCGTAGAGATGGCCAGTGGCGCCCGGCTGCTGGATGCGGTGCTGCTGACGGGAGATGTCATCACCCATCAATGCGGTGGGCGGGCCCGTTGCGGCGACTGTCATGTGCTGGTGTTGCAGGGGGGACGAGGTTTATCCAAGGTAGGGAGGGAAGAGCGCGAACGACTCGCGCTGATCGCCGGGACGGCGTCGCAGTCCAGGCTGTCCTGTCAGGCACTGCTGGGGCTACACAAGGTAACGATTGAATTGGTATATAACCCGATTGAGATTAAAGACGTGAACGACCTCACCGATAATGGATTCGGACAGATTGCCACCGCCAGAGTAATAGCCGACAACCTTA
>JAQTSI010000124.1 GCA_028711365.1 Methylococcaceae bacterium | reverse complement strand
CGGGACCGCCTCCGAAGCCACCCGGACCTCCTCCCGGCCCCCGCGACCACGAAATCGCAGGCATGAGCATACCGAGCACTAGGATGAACATAAGCATGGATCCTGTTCGTTTCATGGCGGCTCTCGCTGGATTGGCTTGATGAAGGTTCAGCATAGCTCTGAAGTGGATGTTTTGAAAGGCCCCTCGCACCGGCTTGAATGATAAGGTTCGTCAAACCGGCGGCAAGACGGGAAATCGCAGCTTCGGGAATACCGAAGCCACCCTGCAGGGGGCAATATTTTTCAAGCAAAATCGGTAATATTTCACAGATTTTTGCCCCATGAACGTGTTCTCATAGTGTCCACCGAAGGGCAAATACTGGAACACACGGAAGCGATCGGCGCCCCTCCCAGCGTAACATGATGATGGAGATAAGGATTTTCTTTACGGAAGAGGTCAGGGAAGAAATCAGGGATGAACGCAAGGATCAGCGAACAGGGAGTATCAATTGGGAACTCCGCCGTCGTGTAGGAGCCACATGGCGGCGGATTACCCTTTCCCCCGGTTTATCCCATCCCTATGTCACATCGTACAGGGATAACCCTGTCCGAACAGCCGCAGATCATCTTCGCAAAGCCCGCATCCTGCCATTCTCCCATCCGCCGCATGAAGCGGTAGGGGACGGTTTCGCGTTCCTGAAGCGAATCCCATCGAAGATCGGGTATCATTCACGGCATCCCGCGCCATCGAGCCGATCTCTCACTCAAAGGAAACATGCAGACCGACGTCTCACCGCTTCGATATCCCAAGGCCGCCCTAAACCGGCTGAAAAATGCACCCACCGCCCTCCTGTCGGATTGGCCGACGACATGAATGCGCCCCATATCAGCGTCTCGAATCTGACCCTGGCCTATGGCGATTTCCTGATCCAGCGCGATTTGAATTTCAGCGTCAATCGGGGCGACATCTTCATCGTCATGGGCGGCAGCGGCTGTGGGAAGAGCACCCTGCTTCGGCATCTCATCGGTTTGCAAAGGCCGGCCCGAGGAGAGATCCTGTATCGGGAGCAAAACTTCTGGGCCGCCTCGGAACAGGAGCAACGGCGATTGTTGATGAAGATGGGGGTTTTGTTCCAAAATGGCGCTTTGTTGAGCGCCATGACCCTGGCCGAAAACATCGCCCTCCCCCTGGCCGAGTTTACCGATCTTGGCCGCAGTGAAATCGACGAGATCGTCTCCCTCAAACTGGCCCTCGTCGGCCTGGCGGGTTTTCAGGACTACTATCCCGCGGAAATCTCCGGCGGCATGCAAAAGCGCGCCGGATTGGCCAGGGCCATGGCTTTGGACCCGGATATCCTGTTTTTCGACGAACCTTCCGCCGGCCTCGATCCGATCAGTTCCCGCTTGCTGGACGATTTGATCTTGCACCTTCGCGACAGCCTGGGCTCGACCATCGTCGTAGTCACCCACGAATTGGCCAGCATCTTTGCCATCGGCAACAATTCCGTGTTCCTGGACGCCGAGACCAAGACCCAGATCGCCCGAGGCGATCCGAAACGATTGCTCGAGGAATGCGAAGACCCGAAAGTGCGCCGCTTTCTGACCCGTGGCGCGAGCGATCTCCCCAAGGCTATGCAAGAATCAAAAATATGAGCAAAAAGGCAAACCCGGTTCTGATCGGCGGATTCATTCTCGGCTCGCTGGCCTTGCTGATTGCATTCGTCCTCATTTTCGCCAGCGGCAGTTTCTCTCATCTGCACAAAAACATGATCTATTTCGACGGCTCGGTGAACGGTCTCAACATCGGCGCGCCGGTCAAACTCAAGGGAGTCGCCGTCGGCAAAGTCACCGACATCCTGGTGGTGCTCGACGACGCGCACAGCAAGTTCATCACCCCCGTCGTCATCGAATTCGAGCATGAGAAGATCTTTACCCCGGAAGGCCGGCAGATCAATGGCACCGATCCGGGTGAGTTGAAAAGACTGATCGACCAGGGATTGCGCGCTCAACTTCAGATTCAGAGCCTGGTGACGGGACAGCTTTATGTGGAAATCAACTTCCGCCCGGAAACGCCCGCCAAACTGATGGCGGGAGACAATCCCCTCTACCCGGAAATTCCCAGCATTCCTTCCCCCAAGGAACAATTGGAAAATACCATCGAACAGGTCGTCTCCCAGGTGAGGAATATGCCGGTGCAGGAAACCTTCGAAGCGCTACTGAATAGCATCCTGGAACTGGAGAAATTGATCAAATCGCCGGCCATCGCATCCAGCCTGAACAGCCTCGACCATACCTTGAAGGATATGCAGCATCTGGTTCATAACCTGGATGAAAAAGTCGATCCTTTAGCCTCGGACTTGCATGGGACTTTGAAAGAAAGCCAATCCTTGCTGAAAAACATCAATCAAAACACCATCCCGGTCTTGCTCGATGCCCAGGAAACCTTGAAATCCACCCATGGCGCCATGATCCAGGCCAAAACCACCTTAGGCAGCCTGGATCAGGCCGTCGGCCAGAATACCGCGCTGGATACCGCTTTGAAGGATCTGTCCTCGGCATCCAAGTCCCTGCGTACTTTGGCCGATTATCTGGAACGCCATCCCGATTCCCTGCTCTATGGAAAAATGCCCAACGGAGATTGAACCATGCGCTTACCCCTGATCGTCCTTCTACTCCTGCTCGCCGGCGGGTGCTCGCCGAAAACCGGCCCGGCCAAGTTCTATCTGTTGCAGCCCCTGGCCCAATCCGAACTTCGATCCGATCTGGCGGGATGGTCCAGTCCGAAGATCATCGGCGTAGGCCCCATCGACTTGCCCGCCTATCTCGACCGCCCCCAATTGGTTACCGGAGACGGCGGCGCCCAGTTGCATCTGGACGAATTCCAGCGTTGGGCGGAACCCTTGAAGGACAATTTCACCCGCGTCCTGGGCGAAAACCTGTCCCTGCAAATCCCCGCCAGCCATGTGATGCTGTTTCCCTGGAACCGCGCCATCGTCCCCGATTATCAAGTCGAGGTCCAGGTCACGCGGTTTCATGTGGACGCCGCCGGAAACAGCGAATTGAAGGCCAACTGGAACATCCTGCGCCAAAACAAGCCGATACTGATGCGGCAATTCCAGACCCGGGTTCAGTCGAGCGGTGAAAACTACGAAGCCAAGGTGGCGGCCCAAAGCCGCAGCGTCGCCGCACTCAGCCGGGAAATCGTGGAAGCGCTGATGACGACGGCGCGGGAGTGAAGTTTTTCGGGTACAGTGTCATCCTGCTTCCAGGCCGTAACAGACCCCTAGGCGATGCCTCTCGCCGGGAGCGATGACCGCCACATCCTCGGCGGTATTGGCGCTTTCCAGACAGACCATGCCGAGATAAGCGTCATCGCCGAGATCGCCCAGTTTCTGCGATTTCTCGAACCAGGGATTCCAGACGACGGTGGAAGCGCTGCCGCGCTTGGCGATGCGGATGCGACGCTCGAACTGCGGATCGTCGATCAGGCAATCGCCGGTTGCCTCTAAGTAAATGCGGTCGACTTCGGAGGCAAAACTCACAGGCCCCTCCTGCCGTTTGTGCAAGCCCCCGTCCACCTTGTCGATATAACGACACCCCTCCAAACCTAGCACTTTTATCCGGCGAACATCGCCCACTCGGAAATAACTGTGTAAAGCTTGGCTGATGGTGAGAGGAACAGGCTCCAAATTGAAAGTGCTCAGTTCCATCTCCAGAGAGTGCCCCACCCAAAAACGCAATTCCAGGGAGGTGGAATGAGGCCATTGGAGGAAACTCGCTTCATCTTGGGTCAAGCGAAACGCCAAATGACTCGCGCCGTCTTCGCGCCGGCCGGTTTCCACCACCTCCCAGGGCGCGGTGCGAGCAAATCCATGGCTGGGAAAGCCCGATTCGGTGGCATGCGGGCCGAACCAGGGCCAGCACACCGGTATGCCGCCCCGGATGGATCTGCCCTCGGCAAACCGGGCGCAGGATGATAGCCAGATCACCGATGTCTGCCCATGCGGCGTCCAATCGATCAGATGAGCCCCCTGCAGGACGATGGTGGCTTCGGCCTGGTCGTTGCGCACTTCCACCAGGGTCAAACCGCCCGGGCCTTCCCGGAAATGAATCTCGCCTGGCCTGCCGAATCGATGATTCAAAGCCGGAATGTCGATCATCGTCATCGCTTGGCCCATGGGTGAGGGGTTGAATACTGGAAACCGTGTCCCAGCCGCTTCCCCAACGACATGCTGGGAACTTCGACATAATGATATAAAAACGCGGCGAAAACCACGCTGGCCGAAATCGTCGCGGCGAATCCCGCCAACCAGGCGGGCAGCAGCCAGCCGGAGGGAGCGTCGAGCCAAGCCAGAAACCGGGGCGTGACGGCGACCAGAACCGCGAAATGGATCAGGTAGATACTGTAGGAAATCTTGCCGACATACCGGAGCACCGGCATCGACAGCAGCCTCTGCATCCTGAGCGAACCGAACACCGTCAATAGCAATAATCCCGCCCCCAATCCGGAGAACCAGGCCATGGCATCGGGAGCTATGCGGTCGGTAAGAGTATCTCCCGCGGTATAGAAAAGCACTCCCAGCACCAGGAGAATCCGCCGGCATGAACCATGATCGCGCAGCCAATCCCCGCAAAATTCATGGTATTTGGCGATCAGGATACCCAACATGAAATGAAATAAAAACATCGAGACGCCCAAGACGAAGATGGCGTACAGCGTGAAGAAAATCAACCAGGTCGAACTTCGAGCCGCCAACAAAAGACCCAAGGGCATGAGCAAAGACAATACCAATTCGATGGAAAGCGTCCAGGCATGAGGTAAATAAACCACGACCTTGGGCAGATAGAAAAGAAAACTTTCCCTCACCGCATCGATCCAGCCGACTTCATGTCCCCATAGTGTAGGCACCCAATCGTTTTGCCGGGGTATAGTCAGCGGAAAATCCGAAGCGCTATCGTGATAGTGCCGATACAGCGACACGCTAAGAATGAGCGCCACGGCATAAGGCGGCCAGATGCGAAAAAACCGGACGATACAGTAATTACCCAGACTGTAATGGGATAAATCCGCGCCTATGCCTGACCTAAACGATTTCAGCGACAGCACCAGACCGCTGAGCACGAAAAACAAGGATACCGCCGCCCCGCCATCCCACCAGATATGCAGGGGGGAAGAAGTCAGCAGGCGGTCGCACCAGCCTTGGCAAGGTATGTCATAAGTATTGACGTAGTGCGAGCCGATCACCGCCAGGGCGGCCAGCCCCCGCACCGAGTCCAGATAGGCGACATGAGTCAGGCCCTTGCCGCTTACCGCCGTCTTCCCGGGATTCAGCATCGGTGCATCGCGCAAAGTCTGCCTCAGCCAAGGGGCTTCAAAATTCAGGCTTGCCCGAACTCAACCCCAGACGCTCGCGGGCTTGGTCCTTGGCCTTTTCGGATTTGCGGAACATCACATAAACCGCCCCGGTTCCGCCGTGGAAACTCTGCGCGCTGTGCAAGGCCATGATCTCCTCGAATTGGGGCAACCAGCGGGCCACATAACTCTTGATCAAGGCCGGATTCTCCTTGCTTCTTGCTCCCTTGCCATGGTTGATCAGGGCGGTGCGCACCTCGTAGCGGACGCAGTCCTTGACGAAAGTAAAAACGGCCTGCCGCGCTTCTTCCACCGACAACAGATGCAGATCCAAAGTCGCCTCGATGGGATAGCTCCCCTGCTGGAGCTTGCGGAACACTCCGTTCTGAATGCCGCCCCGCTTGAAACTCAGCGCATCCTGGGGATGCACGAACTCGACGAAAGCCGTGGTGAGAAAATTCCCATCCCCGCCGACGGGCCGCTGCGCCGCCTCGCGGCGATAACGCAAGCCGGGGTCGGATCGGTCGCAAATCCGCTGCGGACTCGCGGCCATGGCGTGCTTGAGCGGTTGCACATCCGCCATTTCCTGTTGGAAAAGCTGTCTGTCATCGCTATTCATGATTCTCACCGTCTTTTTTTCCCGGCATTATAAAGCGCCGGCAAGCCGCGCAAGACATTCTTCCGCCATAAAAAGAGGGGCTTGCGCCCCTCTTCTCGATCCTCTTCGACGGTTTGGGCCGACGCCCTGCTAGGCCTAGGCTTCTCCCACCACCACGATTTTCTTGGGCTGGAGCAAGGATTTCTTCGGAATGACGATTTCCAAAACGCCGTTGGCACAACGGGCCTTCACGCCTTCGGAGTCCACCGTATCGGGCAGGGAGAATCGGCGGTGAAACACGCCGTATACCCGTTCGACACGCTTGTAGTTTTCGCGGTGCACCTTCGCCTCGGTCACCCGTTCGCCTTTCAGGGTCAAGATGCCGTTCTCCATGGTCACCTCGATGTGTTCCGGGGCGACGCCCGGCAAATCGGCCAGCAGCACATAGCTGTCGGCTTCTTCCTTGATGTCCACCGCCGGATTCCACTCCGCCGTGGCCGCCGTGCTCTCCGGCATGCCGCGGTTCATCTCGTGATTGCGCTCCAGTTCTCGCTGCAACTGGGATAGCAGGTTCCAAGGCTCGTAACGTAAGGTCATATCAGTTTCCTCTGCTGAGTTCATAGACACGATGAGATATGGTGCGACGGGCGCCTTTCTACAAGTGGCTGGCCCGAAAAAATGAGCCCCAACGACCCGCAGGGCCCAAAGCCGATTTTGACTTCAGGACGGATGGCGCAGCCGGATGCCCAATTCGCGCAATTGCAAATCGCTGACCGGCGCCGGCGCGTCGATGAGCGGGCACCAGGCGGACTGGGTCTTGGGAAAAGCCATGACCTCGCGAATGGAATGGGCTCCGGTCATGAGCATGACCAGGCGGTCCAGGCCGAAAGCCAGGCCACCGTGCGGCGGCGCGCCATATTTCAAGGCGGTGAGCAGGAAACCGAATTTCTGCTGGGCTTCCTCCTCGCCGATGCCGAGCAGCTCGAATACCTGGCTCTGCATGTCGGTCTGGTGGATACGGATGGAGCCGCCGCCGATTTCGGTGCCATTGAGCACCATGTCGTAAGCGCGAGAGAGGGCCTGGCCGGGATTGGCCAGCAAGGTCTGCTCGTCGCAGTTGGGCGCGGTGAAGGGATGATGCAGGGCGAACCAGCGCTGGCTCTTCTCGTCCCATTCGAACATCGGAAAATCGGTGACCCAAAGCGGTTTCCAGCCGCGTTCGACCAGACCGCGGTCATGGCCCAGCTTGACTCGTAGCGCCCCCATGGCTTCGTTGACGATTCGAGCTTTATCGGCGCCGAAGAAGATCAAATCGCCGGTCTTGGCCTCGGTGCGTTCCAGGATCACCCGCACGGCCTCCTCGGGCAGGAACTTGAGGATCGGCGATTGCAAGCCTTCCAGCCCCGCCGTGCGGTCGTTGACCTTGACATAGGCCAGGCCCTTGGCCCCATAGATGCCGACGAATTGGGTCAACTCGTCGATTTCCTTGCGCGACATCTCGCATCCGCCTGGCAGTTTCAGCGCCACGACGCGGCCATCCGGGTCGTTGGCGGGACCGGCGAATACCTTGAAATCCACGTCCTTCAATAGGTCGGCCACATCCACCAATTCCAGCGGGATGCGCAGATCCGGCTTGTCGGAAGCAAAACGGCGCATGGCTTCCGCATAGCTCATGCGCGGGAAGGGATTGGGCAGCGGCTCCTTGAGCACCTCGACGAACAAGCCGCGGATCATGGCCTCCATCAGGCCCATGATCTGATCTTCGTTCAGGAAGGAGGTCTCGATATCCAACTGGGTGAATTCCGGCTGGCGGTCGGCGCGCAGATCCTCGTCGCGGAAGCAGCGCACCACCTGATAATAGCGATCCATGCCGGAAATCATCAGCAATTGCTTGAAAAGCTGGGGCGATTGCGGCAGGGCGAAGAAAGCATTTTCATGGGTGCGGCTGGGCACCAGGTAATCGCGCGCGCCTTCCGGCGTGGCCTTGGTGAGGAACGGGGTTTCGACCTCGTAAAAACCCTGATGGTCGAGGAAATTGCGCAGGAAACGGGTGACGTCCCGGCGTATCCGCATGCGCTGTTGCATGAGCGGACGGCGCAAATCGATGTAGCGATAACGCAGGCGAGTCTCCTCGTTGACCTCGATTTCGCTCTCGACCGGGAATGGAGGCGTTTCGGCCTCGTTGAGGATTTCCAATTCGGTGCCCAATATTTCCACCGCTCCGGTCGGCATGTTGGAGTTCTCGGTGCCGGCGGGACGGCGGCGCACCTTGCCGTGAACCTTGAGCACATACTCGCTGCGCACGCTTTCCGCCAGAGCGAAAGCCTCGGGCCGATCGGGATCGAATACCACCTGCGCCAGCCCTTCCCGGTCACGCAAATCGATGAAGATGACTCCGCCGTGATCGCGCCGGCGATGCACCCAGCCGCAAAGGTCCACTTCCTGATCCAGATGGGTTTCGTTCAGTTCTCCACAATAGTGGCTGCGCATAGGTCGTTCTCGGGTTACGAATTGAAAAAGCGGGAGATATTACGATTTGGCCAAAACTCATGCAAGCCGTTCAGGATGAAGTCGAAGAAGGTTTGCTCGATTCACTGGAAGAAGCAGAGTCGGATTTATGATCACCGGCCAGATTTTTCTTCTTATCTGAATTACCTTTGAAATCAGTTTCATACCAACCGCCGCCCTTGAGGCGAAAACCCGCCGCCGAAACCAGCTTGCTCAATTCCTCTTGCCCGCATTCGGGGCAAAATTTCAAAGGCTCCTCGCTGACCTTCTGGATCACTTCCAACTCATGGCCGCAGGATTTGCATTGATATTCATAAATAGGCATAAATTAGCTCCGATTGATGCTCAAACCAGTATTGATGATGGGGACGGCCCGTTGTTTTGCAAGTCTTGCGACGGCTCGACACCTTAAAATCTTGCTATGATAAAACTTTCCTGAAACCGAAAGGCAAGCATGCAAGAGCTGACTTTAACCAAACCCGACGACTGGCATCTGCATCTGCGAGACGGCGCGGCGCTCGCCAGCGTCGTGGCGCACAGCGCAAGGCAGTTCGCCCGCGCCATCGTCATGCCCAATCTCCAGCCGCCGGTGACCACCGTGGCGGCGGCCCTCGCCTATCGGGATCGCATCCTTTCGGCCTTGCCCGAAGGGGCGAATTTCGATCCCTTGATGACGCTCTATCTGACCGAATCCACCCCCATCGCCGAAGTCGAAAAAGCCGCCGGCCATGCCTTCATCCAGGCATTCAAACTGTATCCCGCCGGCGCCACCACCCATTCCGACGCCGGCGTCGCCAAGCTGGAGCGCATCTATCCGTTGCTGGAAGCGATGGAAAAGCAGGATGTTCCCTTGCTCGTCCATGGCGAATCCATCGCCCGGGAGATCGATATTTTCGACCGGGAAAAGGCTTTCATCGACGCCGAACTGGACACCATCATCCGGCGCTTTCCGGCATTGCGCGTGGTCTTCGAACACGCCACCACCCGCGATGCCGTGCAATTCGTCCGCGCCGCCGGCCCCCTGGTGGCGGCCACATTGACCGCCCAGCACTTGCTCTATAACCGCAATAGCCTGTTGGCGGGCGGCATCAGGCCGCATTTTTATTGCCTGCCGGTATTGAAGCGGGAAATTCATCGGCAGGCGCTGCTCGAGGCGGCGACCAGCGGAGAAGCGAAGTTCTTCCTCGGCACCGACAGCGCTCCCCACCCTCAATCCGGGAAAGAATCCGCCTGCGGTTGCGCCGGCTGTTACACGGCCCATGCGGCGATCGAACTCTATGCCGAGGCTTTCGAATCCGTCGGCAAACTGGAAAACCTGGAACGATTCGCCAGCTTCAACGGGCCTCGATTCTACCGCTTGCCCGTCAATGCGGAAAAAATCACGCTGCAAAAAACCCCTAGTGAAATTCCCGCCCGATTCCCCTTCGGGGAAGAATGGCTCATCCCGCTGAGAGCCGGAGAATCCCTCGTCTGGAAACTGATGGCAAACTAAAAAACCCGCGGCCGGTCAACCGGCGGCGGGTTTTTCGTCCGGACCGGTGATTTACTTAGGCTTGACCGGCTGCTTCACATCCAGATGCTCCAGTTCGTCCATTTCCTTTTCCAGTTCGTCGTCTTCCGCCGGAACATTGCCATCGTGGATCTTGTAATTGCGATCCTGGAAATAGGCATTGCGGATGAACTCATAACGGTCGACGGAAGCCTGGTCCACGATCTTGGTGGCGCTGAGCAAATCGGCGCGCGTGTCGATGGTCTTGAGAGTACCGGTGCCATAAGGAATGGCGGCCGGGTTGACCCAATTCAGCGGGTTGGCGGCGGAATCGCCGGCCTTGCCGAGCACGCCGCGCGGCGTACTCGGACCGATCAGCGGCATCACCAGATAGGGGCCCGAAGGAACCCCCCAGACTCCCAGGGTCTGATCGAGATCCTCATCATGCTTGTGCAACTCCAGCGCGCTCGCGACGTCCACGAAGCCTCCCAGGCCCGCCGTGGTATTGATGAGGAATCTTCCCGTATCCTGGCCCGTCTGGCTGAACTTGAATTGAAGCAGGTCGTTGAGGACCACACCGATGTCATCGACATTGTTGAAGAAATTGGTGACGCCGCGATCGACGAAATCCGGTGTAACCCGCTGATAACCCTTGGCGATGGGCTTCATGAAATAATCGTCCAGCCCATCGTTGAAGCTCTGGACGCCACGATTCCAGCCTTCCCAGGGATCTCGGGAGTCATATTTGTTGGTTGTCGCGCAACCCGCCATGCTTAGGGCCACACCGACCAGAACGACCGCTTTGATCTTGAATAGGCGAGTGCTCTTCTTCATTTTTCTGTTCCTACTTGATTTCCACGGAAATTCGGTCAGGATGCTAGGAATTGGAACATCGTTCGCTTCCCTCGGCCTGCATTTCCACATGGCTTAAATCATCAAATACTGCTAAATATAATTCCCCAACCGATGCTAGTCGAGGAAAAAATCATTCCAAGCGCCATGACACCTGATAATATCCTGTTTTCCAAACGATTTCGAGGCTACCTCCCGGTCATCGTCGACATCGAAACGTCCGGCTTCGACCCCTTGCGCAACGCCTTGCTGGAAATCGCCGCCGTCATCCCCGAGATGGATGTCACCGGCAGATTGAGCCTGTTGGAGACCCATTCGGCGCATATTCATCCCTTTCCTGGCGCCAAACTGGAAGAGTCGGCTTTGGCCTTCAATAAAATCGACCCTTTCCATCCTTTCCGTTTTGCGATCGATGAAAAAGAAGCCCTGCAAAAGATCTTTCATCCGATACGCGCCGCCATCAAACGCAATGGCTGCACCCGAGCCATCCTGGTCGGGCACAACCCCGCTTTCGACATCAGCTTTCTAAACGCCGCCGTGGAGAGAACGGGCATCAAGAAAAATCCGTTTCACCCGTTCAGCACCTTCGATACCGCCACCTTGAGTGGTTTGGTCTATGGTCAAACCGTGCTGGCCAAGGCGGCTTTGGCCGCCGGTATCGAGTGGAACAACCAACAGGCCCATTCCGCGGTCTACGATGCGGAACAGACCGCCCGCCTGTTCTGCGGCATCGTCAATCGCTGGGAAGATCTGGTATCCGGGGCCTGCACTCAGCAGTGAGCGGAGTTCTCGGTGCCTGCTTTCGATGCCGACAGCAATTTTTGCAATTCGCCGCTTTGAAACAGGTCCATCATGATATCGGAGCCGCCGACCAATTCGCCATTGACAAAGAGTTGGGGAAAAGTCGGCCATTGGGAGTAGGTCTTCAGATTTTCACGAACCTCTGGATCCTCGAAGATGTTGACATAGGCGAATTCCACCCCGCATTGCTGCAAAATTTGCACCGCCCGACCGGAAAAGCCGCACTGCGGGAAGTCGGGGGTGCCTTTCATGTAGAGTAGTATAGGATGGGATTCGATTTGTTGCTTGATGCGTTCGATGACTTCCACTGCGAGCCTCATGTGATGGGATATAACCTAGCAAATTTATCAGAATTCACGCGATAAATTAAGACTTCCCACCATTTTGCCGCCATAAAGGACGATTTCCCTCCCGGCAAGCCAAGCGGGATGCCAAATTTGGCGCGGCCAGAGCGCCTGATCTTCACTGTCTTGTCATGGGCTTTCCTGTTGCCATCCGGCAAGTTTGCCCGGCACACTGGCGGCTTGAAGATGGCCAGGCCATCGTCCTATGTCACCCTGTCTTATCTTGCGATCTCATGAAGATTCCCTCTTGCTCGGATCACCCATTTCCGCAGACATCCCACTTCATGTGCCCAATCTTCCCGTCGTTCCTCTCCCAACCCTGCAAATCGTCCCAATACAGTCATCTTCTTTCGTTGATGCAGGTTAACGGCGTCCCGATTACGGTTTTCGGCTTGTGAACGCCCGTTCAATGAGCAGTGAAAACCGGCAACCGCACAGAGTAACCGGTGACCGCCTCATGAAAACCCCTTACCACGTCGCGGTAAAGGGTGACCGCCTCATGAAAACCCCTTACCACGTCGCGGTAAAGGGTGGCCGCCTCGTGAAAACCCCTTACCACGTCGCGGTAAAGGGTGGCCGCTTCGTGAAAACCCCTTACCACGTCGCGGTAAAGGGTGACCGCCTCGTGAAAACCCCTTACCACGTCGCGGTAAAGGGTGACCGCCTCGTGAAAACCCGTTACCACGTCGCGGTAAAGGGTGACCACCTCGTGAAAACCCGTTACCACGACAGGGTAAACGGTGACCGCCTCGTGAAAACCAGCAAATTTTGCACTATGACCAGGGCAAAGAATTAAAAATAGTGCTGATCATTACATCGCAAAGGCTGATTGCCAAGCGGCAACCGGCACTAGCCTTTCAGTCCGAGTCATTTTGGGTAATATTACCGAAATTCCTCAAAAACATCGATTTTCACAAGCATCGCGATTGTATTTCATGATTTAGACTACTATAAATTTTATCCATGTCTATGTCATTCTTCCATGAACCTTTTCACATAGAGGACTAAGACCATGCCAAACGCCACTGCCATACCCCGCAGCGACGCCAGTAAGCTGGCTCTGCTCCAGCATTTGAACGCCAACCTACCCAACTACGCCGCCACCCTGGAGATCAGCGCCGACGACCTAGCCCTGTTGAAGACCGGCACGGATTGGTTCGAGCATACCCTCAAAGTGCCAGCCCTTTCAAGGTGTATCTATCATACTGAATTTACAGACTTTTTATTGCCACGAAGCAGTTGATAGGTGGAAACATGAGGATGCTTAGGATCGTAAGGAGGCTTCTGTGAGGGCTTTTTGATCCCCCGCGAGTGTTTTTTCAGCGTCCCCAGTTCAATATGCAAA
>JAQTSI010000123.1 GCA_028711365.1 Methylococcaceae bacterium | reverse complement strand
TGCTTTTATCGGTTTGATATCACAGATACCCGGAATCTTGTGGGCAATACTCTTCAACGTTTCCCTAAATCCGGATGGATTTTCACGCTCCACGAATTGCAAATATTTAGCCAGGTTTTCTCCGGTTCGATCCAAATGTGGGTCCGCGCCGAACATAGGCTGTGTGCGCGCCAGTTGCGGCACAAAATGAGATAAATACCATCCGGACAAAAAGTCGCGGAAAGCCGAGATACGCGGATGGTCCGTCAATGTGCCCAGCGTGGAAATGCCAAGTACTTGGCGGTCCGACATCTTGATGGGAATTCGTGCATTGCCTTCTTGACCTTTTTTTGATTCCCGAGACCAAACTTCACCTACGCCCTTGTTGAGTTCAAGGAAAATACATGGATGCCCCCAGCTATCTTGCTTCCGGCGTTGGCGCAAACTTTCATGAGCGATGTACACTTGGCCACTTGGTTCGCAATCGATATTCAGCGAATAGCCGATTGGGCTTGATTCATTATTTTGGCGATAGCGTACTTCAAAATGGATTGGTCCTTCGCTTCCTTGGGTATGCAAACGCTCGAACCCACCACGATGTGGTTTATCACATGCGGCTTCGACGCCCTCTTGCAGGCAATCGCCGAGAAAGCCTAGTGCATCGACCAAACTCGACTTTCCCGTGCCGTTCGCACCAATGATGGCCATCAAACGGGGCAAAACTGGGGCATCATTGTTGAAGGTTTTGCCCAGAGTGACATCGCGCAGCACCCGGTAGTTTTGAATCTGGATGCCTTCAAGAATGGCCATTGATGAAATCTCCTTTATTACCGGCGGATGATGGCGTAAAGGCTTGCAAAATTACTCCTCCAGATAGGTATAAGCGCTCAATCCCGCGATCAGTTCGCTTTCGAACAGTTTGCGCTGCTCGGGGGCGAGGTTGGCGTCCAGCAGTTTCTTGCGGTAGGCACGCTCCAGTTCTTCCGGTTCGATATGGACATAACGCAGCAGGTCATCGACGCCGTCGCCGCGTTTGGGTTGGATCAGGCGGTAGCCGCCTGTTCCGTCCAGTTCGATGTTGACGGAATGGGTGTCGCCGAACAGATTGTGCATGTCGCCCAGGATTTCCTGGTAGGCGCCTACCAGGAAAGCCCCCAGCAGATAACCTTCACCGGGCGAAACCGGATGTAGAGGCATGGTGGTTTCGATGCTCTGGCGGTCCAGGTAAGCGTTGATCTGACCGTCGGAGTCGCAGGTCAGATCCTGCAGCACGGCACGACGGGTGGGCTCCTCGTTGAGCCTTTGCAGTGGCATGATCGGGAAGATCTGGTCGATGGCCCAGGCGTCAGGCATGGACTGGAACACCGAGAAATTGCAGAACACCTTGTCCGCCAGCCTTTCGTTGAGCTGATCCAGCACCTCGCGATGGGCGCGCAGACGAACGTCCAGACGACCGCGCACGGTATGGCAGATGGCGGCGTTGAGGCGCTCCGCTTCGGCCAGTTCTTCCAGGCTCAATTTCCCGCGCACATACAGGGAGCGGGCTTCGGAAAGGTCGAACTGGGCGTCCAGGTACAACGCCAGCACCGGCTCGTTGGGCAGGCGGCGCAGCAGGGCGCATAAGTCCTTGAGCGGCTTGGCCTCGGACCGGGTCGGTTCGGGGATGTCTTCCGGGACCGATTCCACGTTGATGATATTGGTGATCAGCACCGCGTGATGGGCGCTCATGGCGCGGCCCGATTCGGTGATCAGGTTGGGGTGGGGAAGCTGGTATTCCGAGCAGATTTCGTCGAAAGCGCGGACGATGGCGTGGGCGTATTCGTCGAGGCTGTAGTTGATGGAGCATTCGCTGCTGGAATGGGTGCCTTCGTAATCCACGCCCAATCCGCCGCCCACGTCGGCATAGCGAATCGGCGCGCCCAGCTTGCGCAATTCGGCGTAATAGCGGCCGGCTTCGCGTAGGGCGGTTTTCACGTCGTTGATATTGGCCACCTGGGAGCCCATGTGGAAATGCATGAGTTTGAGCCAATGTAGTCCGCCGGTTTCTTTCAGGCCCTCGATGAGATGGAGGATTTCGCTGGCGTTGAGGCCGAACTTGGATTTCTCGCCGCCGCTGTTTTGCCATTTGCCGGCGCTGATGCAGGACAAACGGACGCGGACACCCAGTTGCGGTTCTATTCCCAAGGTCTTGGATTCGGAAATGACCAGCGCCAGTTCGGCGGGTTTCTCGATGACGATGAAGATGTTGAGGCCGAGCTTGACGCCGATCAGGGCCAGGCGGATATAAGCGCGGTCCTTGTAGCCATTGCAGATGATGGCGCCTTGTCTGGCCAGGGCGAGGATGGTGAGCAACTCCGGTTTGCTGCCGGCCTCCAGGCCGACTCTAGCCCCGCTATCCAGCAATCCTTCGATGACGCCGCGCTCCTGGTTCACCTTGATGGGGTAGACCGGCGTGTATTCACCCGCATAACCCATTTCCGCGATGGCTCGGTCGAAAGCCTGATGCAGCAGGCGGACGCGGTCGCGCAGGATGTCGGTGAAACGCAGCAGAATCGGCAGGGACAGGCCTTCCTGACGGATCTTGCCGGCGACTTCGTAGAGATCCACCTCGCCCAGTGCAGGATCGCGCAGGGGGCGGGCGACCACATGCCCAAGCGGATTGATGTTGAAATAACCGTCGCCCCAGTGTTCGATGGCGTAGGTATCCCGCGCCTGCTGTATGTCCCAATTCATGTCGGTCATAAAAACTGCTTTCAAAATGTTTAGATTGTGTGGAAAATCGGCCCAACTTCCAATGACAGGGTTATTATCTCATGCTGAACGACAACAAATGGTTTACCGAAGTCTACCCGAAGCACGGCAGCGCGCTCTCCATCGAGGTGAAGGCCAAACTGCACGAGGAGCAGACGCCTTTCCAGAAGATCGAAATCTACGATACCGAATGGTTCGGCAAGCTGATGGTGATCGACGGCTGCACCATGGTGACCGATCGCGACAACTTCCTCTACCATGAAATGATGACTCATCCGGTGCTGTATACCCACCCGAATCCAAAAACGGTCTGGGTCATCGGCGGTGGTGACTGCGGCAGTTTGAAGGAAGTGCTGAAGCACCCGAACGTGGAAAGCGTGGTGCAGATCGAGATCGACGAGCGGGTGACGCGCCTTGCCGAGCTTTATTTCCCTGAATTATGCGCTTCCAACCACGATGCTCGCGCGCAATTGCTGTTCATCGATGGCATCCAGTGGGTGAAGGACGCCGCCGAAAACAGCGTGGACATCATCATCGTCGATAGCACCGACCCGGTGGGGCCGGCGGAGGGCCTATTCAACCAGGCATTCTACCGCGAGTGTCTGCGTTGCCTCAGGCCCGACGGTATCCTGGTGCAGCAGAGCGAATCGCCGCTGTTTCACACGGACCTCATCGCATCCATGCACCAGACCATGAGGGCGGCGGGTTTCCCGTCTATCTGCAGTCTGTTTTTTCCGCAGTTCATCTACCCTTCCGGCTGGTGGAGCGCAACGATGGCGGGCAAGGGCGATCTGAACGGATTTCGCGAGGAAGCGGCGCAGGCCAGGCCGTTTGCCACCCAGTACTACAATGTCGAGATCCACCGTGCGGCTTTCGTGGCGCCGGAGTTTATCCGCAAGGCCTTGACCTGAGGCGCATGGGTACAATGAGAAACAGCTGATTTTAAATTTAAACTTCAGGGTGGGGTATGGCTACTGCTTATGATGCGGATTTTATCAAGTGGCTTGATCATCAAGCCAAGCTGTTGCGCACTCATAATCATGACGAGTTGGACTATGACAACCTCGCCGAGGAAGTGGAAGCCATGAGCAGAAGCCAGCGCCGGGAACTTAAGAACAGGTATACCGTGCTGTTGATGCATCTTCTAAAATGGCAGTATCAGCCTGATTATCGCTGCACCAGTTGGCGTTCAACGATTTTTCAACAGCGTTTGAAGATTAAGCGCCTTATCCGTGATATGCCCAGTATAAAAAACGAGTTCAACGATGCTGAATGGCAAATTGATGCATGGGATGACGCCGTGACAGAAGCCAGCGCCGAAACGGCTATTTTCAAGGAGAATTTTCCGGAAAATTGTATCTGGACGGTCGATCAAGTTCTTTCTGATTGGCTTCCAAATTGAAGCCAATACTCGATTCATGCGCGCGTTTGCATGCTTGAACGCCTGCTGTTCTGGCCCACGAATCATGATGGATTATGCCTGCGTGGGTTATGGGAAAAAACGGCTTGTCGTTCGGTGAGATAAGGAATAGTTGCATGAGGAGAATGAAGCATGAACGGCATCGGAGCGGACCACGCCACGAACGATGCGGGACAAAGCCTGCATTCGGGAAAAATTAAAGATTGCGCGTGGCGAATTCCCCGTGTGCAGGGGACAGGTAAACGCGAGGCGCGAAAGGGGTGACACGAGACGCGAAAGGAGTAACGCGCGGTGCGTACCTCATCTCCCGCGCCGGCGAATGGATGACCCAGCCCGCGTAGGGCGGAATAGCGGCTCTATCGCGTATTCCGCCGCATGGAAAATGTCTCGATTTTGACAGGATGGGTGGAAAGTCGGTCAATACTGTTGACTTAAGACATTGGCTCGTCGTTCCGGCAGGGATCGCCGGAATCCAGACGCTCGGGATGACTTGCGGAGTAACGTCCAATCGCAAACGGTTGCTTGAGTCGCAACCCTTCCCTGTCGACTGGATACCGGCGATCCCTGCCGGTATGACGGCTTAAGTCAACAGTATTGGGAAAGCCGGTAGGGCATGCACTCATGCCCAACCTCTCTACGCCAGAATGGGCCCGGAATATACGAAGTCAGCCGAGTAAGGGTGGGCATCGCCCTGCATGATCCTGCCACATTCATTAGAGTTGTTCCCGGCGTGCAGCCCTTGAAAATCAAGCCTTCTCGGCTTCTTTGAGCTTCAAAGGAGCAAAAAACGCTTGCGAATACTGTCAAAATTTCGTTATCAGTTTGATTTATATAAAGCTAACAGCGGGAACAACTCTATTATTTGTAATGGTTCGCGGTGTGCGCGGATTTGTAACCGCCTGTTGCCCTCGCCGAACAACGGATGGCGCGCCTTAGTCGCAGGGATGAGCGTCGCCGCCTGGCTGGTGGCGGTCGACGCCGAGCGGGTCTTGCGGATATGGGAAACAGGCACGATGCTGGATATTCCTCCATCCTTCCCCTCGCAAGGGGGGAAGTCGATAGACATCGAGTCTTAAGACCCGTCTTAGGACTTATGACATATTGTTGACAGCCCGCAGGGCTCTATATACTGGCCGCAAACAAACATGTGGAGAGCGCCATGACCGCTTTTGCCCGGATCAGCCATCGTCTCAATGGTTTTCCTGCCGCCCTGTTCATGAGCCTCGTGCTGATGTTCTCGGTGGCGTCGTTTCCGATCCCGGTTCTGGCCGATGCGGTATTCGCCGGTCAGCTCACCCTCAGCAAATATCAGTTGGTGGGCAAAAAGCGCATCGATGCCCAACAATTCGAGTACGCCTACCGGGGCTATCTCAGCAACCGCAGCGGCTTGACCCTGAGCGGAGCCAGCGCCGAAATCGTCACGCCTCCGGCTGGCGTGACCTCGACCGATGGCAAGCTGAGCTTTCCCACCGCCGTACCCGGGGCCATCGTCAAGAGCCAGAATGTCTTCCATGTACGGGTGGGGAGCAAGGTTCGCTTCGATCCCAAGACTCTGGTTTGGCGTTTCCAGGGGCCCTCGTTCAAGCTGGTCGATCCCAAGGTGTCCGTGCTCGAATGGCAGCGGATTTCGACGGTAAAACTCAAAGCCGGCTGGAGCGAATCGGCTTACAAGGCCAAGGTGAAGAATCTGAGCGCGACCGAGATCCTGAGTCTCACCCTGCGCGCGGTCAGTCTTTCCCGCACCTTTTCCCTCACCGACGACAATCTGAGCTTCACGAAAATCGCCCCCGGCGGCGACGCCCTCAGCGACGATACCCTGCTCGTGCGTTATCGCCCCAGTTCCAGATTCAAGCCCGAGAACCTGCTATTGAGTTTCGTCTGGAATTATCGGCCAGTGGCCAATGCCGGTCCCGATCAGACGGTGGCGCTCGGCAGCCTGGCGCAGCTCGATGGTTCCAGTTCCACCGACCTCGACGGCGATCTGCTCAGTTTCCGCTGGGCGTGGACCTCCAAACCCCCTGGCAGTTCGGCGCAACTCTCCAGCACTACGCTATTCAACCCGACGTTCCCGGTCGACCGTCCGGGCGAATACCGATTGAGCTTGACGGTGAACGACGGCAAAGCCGACAGCGCTCCCGACGAAGTGGTCGTGACGACGCGCAATTCCCCGCCGGTGGCCAATGCGGGGCACGACCAGACGGTGGCGATCGGCAGTTCCGCATTGCTGGATGGAACCGCTTCCAGCGACGTGGATGGCAACCCTTTGACTTATCGCTGGCGCATGGTCCAGGCGCCGGTCGGAAGCACGGCGACCTTGGCCGGCAATACCACGGCCCAGGCCAGTTTCATCCCGGACAAGCCGGGACGCTATGTGATCGAACTCATCGTCAACGATGGGCAAATCGATAGTCAACCGATGCAGGTGATCGTCAGCACGGCGAACTCGAAGCCGCTCGCCAATGCGGGGCCCAACCGGAACGTCACCGTCGGCGATGCGGTTCAACTGGATGGTCGGTTGTCCAGTGACGTGGATGGCGACCCGTTGAGCTACCTATGGTCGTTCACCGCTTTGCCGACGGACAGCAAGGCGCTGATCGCCGATCCCAAATCCGCGCAAACCCAATTCACCGCCGATCTGCCCGGCGATTACCTCGTTCAACTCAAGGTCAACGACGGCAAGCTCGACAGCGAGCCGGGCACCGCCCGGATCAGCGCCGCGCCCAAGTCCAACCCGCTCAATCTGGTCGGACTGGACAAGAATGCCGCGCTTGGCGCGATCGCCGCCGCTCAATTGACGGTGGGGGCGGTCGGCTTCGAACATAGCGCCAGCATCCCCGCCGGCCAGATCATCCGTCAAAACCTGAATGGCGCCAATCCCGGTTCTAGTGTCGATCTGACCATTTCCTTGGGCCCCGACAATGGCCTGCCGCCGGACCCCGCCGTGGTAGCGGCGGCGATCGATCCCACCGTCGCCACCACGATCCATGCCGCGACGCAGTTTCTTTACACTGGCGCAAATCCGGTGCAGACCGGCGTCGCCGCCGGCACTATCGAACCCAAACGCGCCGCCGTGATTCGTGGCAAGACGCTGGACAAAGCCAATAATCCCTTGGCAGGCGTCATCGTCACGATCCTCAACCATCCCGAATTCGGCCAGACTTCTAGTCGCACGGATGGCCAGTTCGACCTGGCGGTCAATGGCGGCGGGCTGCTGACGCTCAATTACCAGAAGACCGGCTTTCTTCCCGCTCAGCGTCAAGTCACCGCATCATGGCAGGATTATGCGCAGGCTTCCGATTTGGTGATGATCCCGCTGGATGCCCAGGTGACGGCAATCGATTTGAGTTCAAAAGCGCCCCTACAGGTGGCCAGGGGAAGCACGCAAACCGATAAGGACGGCAGCCGTCGCGCCACCCTCCTGTTTCCCTCCGGCAGCACCGCCAGCATGACGATGGCGGACGGCTCTACCGCTCCGCTATCGACCTTCCATGTCCGCACCACCGAATACACCGTCGGCGATAATGGCCCGCAGACCATGCCGGCCAGGCTGCCCGCTACCAGCGGCTATACCTATGCGGTGGAGTTCAGCGTCGATGAAGCCCAGGCCGCCGGCGCCACCGGCGTGACGTTCAGTCAATCGGTAATCAGCTACAACGAGAATTTTTTGAATTTTCCAGTCGGCGCCAGCGTACCGGTCGGCTATTACGATCGCAATAAAGGGCAATGGATCCCTCAAACCAGCGGACGGATCGTCAAGATTGCTGCGATCAACAGTGGCATTGCCGATTTGATCATCAACGCCACCACGACGGCGACGGATTCCGAGTTGGCGGCGCTGGGCGTCACGCAGGAAGAACGCCAGCAACTCGCCACCCTGTATCCGGTTGGGCAGACTCTGTGGCGGGTGCCGCTAAGCCATTTTTCGCCGGGGGATATGAACTGGCCGCTTCGCGTACCCGCCGGCGCTCGAGGTCCCAGTCAACCAAGGCCCTCCAACAATGGCGATGGCCCGGATAACCCTTGTACGCAACCCGGCTGCATCATCGGAATCGAGGGGCAAACCCTCAGCGAGGAACAGGGTGTGACCGGTACCCCCTATTTCTTGCGCTACGACAGCGATCGCCAACTAGGTCGAGTCGCCCGTAATACCCTCAGCATTCCGCTGATCGGCGCGGATCTGCCCAAACCCCTGAAACGGATCGACTTGACCGTGCGCATTGCCGGGCAATTGCATCAGTTCAGCTTTCCTGCCCAAATCAATCAATCCACGACCTTTACCTGGGATGGCAAGGATGCCTACGGACGTATATTACAAGGCCAACAACCCGCATTCATCGATCTGGGCTATGTCTACAACGCCACTTATGAAGAAACCGCCGCTTTTGCCGAAAGCGGCAACGGCGTTCAATTAAGCGGAGACGAGGCCCGCAACGAAGTGACCTTGCATCAAACTCATACCGTGACCTTGGGCAATTACGATGCACGCAAGGAAGGGCTCGGCGGCTGGACCTTGAGTGCGCACCACCGTTACGACCCACAGGGGAAGGTATTGCATCAGGGGGATGGTCAACGCCGCAGCGTCGAGGGCGTGAGTAATATCATGACTAGGGCCGTCACCACCGACTATGGGGACGTGAGTTACGGCGTGGCGGTTGGCGCTGACGGCAGTATTTATTATGCCGATCGAGCCCGCATCTATAAAGTGGATTCCAGTGGCAAGCGTTCGGTGATTGCCGGGAACGGCACCAGCGGTTATAGCGGTGATGGCGGGCCGGCCGTCAATGCGCAAATCAGTCCTTGCGCGCAACACCTCAGTGTCGCCGGCGATGGCAGCATTGTTTTCTTTGAAGGCAACTGCTTTGGCCTCAACCGTATTCGCCGCATCGACCCCGCCGGCCTCATCACGACGCTCGTCGGCAATGGTAAAGGGAGCGGCGGTTATGTGGCCCTCCCTCCGGAAGGCGTGCCGGGCGCCGAGTTTTCCATCACCGACGCCGCGCCTCGGCCGGCGCCGGATGGTAGCGTTTATTTCTCCGATAGCAAGCACATCTTTAGGGTGGGTACCGATGGGCGCGTGCGTGAAGTGCATATGGACTTCTCCGGCGCCGATGCCGGCCCCTATGACAACTTTTTCGTCATCGCCGACATTGCGGTCGGTACGGACGGCTCCCTCTACATCATGGATACCCATTTCGTCCTGGGTAACCATTTGATCCGAAAGTTGACCCCGGATGGCAAAGTCCATCTATTGGCGGGCACCAACGCAGCGGGCTCCAATGGCGACGGCGGGCCGGCGCTGGCGGCAGCGATCTCGCCCAGCAGCAATGGGGGAATCGCCGTCAGTCCCAGCGGCGATGTCTATTTCAGTGAGGTCACCGCCATTCGCAAGATTTCCAGCGACGGCATCATCACCCTGTTTGCGGGCAATCGGGTTTATGACCATACCGGCGACGGCGGGCCGGCCACGCAAGCCAGCGTGGGGGGCGCCGGGGCGCTGAGTTGGGGACCGGACCAGGCCTTATACATCGCCGATGGTCACATCCGCCGGGTAGGGCCTCCGCTACCGGGGTTCGACGCCAACAGCCTGTCGATTCCCTCGGAAGATGGCGGCGAACTGTTCGTTTTCGATTCGACCGGTAAGCATTTGCGCACCCTCAACACCTTGACCGGCGCCACCATGATCAGCTTCGCATATGACAGCGCCGGGCGATTGCTCACGCTGACCGATGGCGATAACAACGTGACCACCGTCGAGCGCGATGCTCTGGGTAATCCGACCGGCATTGTCAGCCCCTATAACCAACGCACCAAATTGACCGCCGACGCCAATGGCTATTTCGGCACTATTGCCAATCCGGCCGGCGAAGCGTCCAGCTTCGGCTACTCGCCGACGGGCTTGATGCTGTCGAAAAAAGACCCCGCCAACAAGCCCACGACCTTTGCTTACGATACCTTGGGCCGGTTGGTCAGCGATAAAGATGCACTTGGCGCTGCACAAACCTTAACCAGGAGTGGACCGGACAACCAATATACCGTACAACATCAATCCGGTCAGGGCCGCACCAGTAGCTATCAAGTGCAAACCCCCAGCAGCGGCGGCCTAGCACGGGTCTATATCGCTCCCGACGGCAGTCAATCACAATCGAGCGAAGGCGCCGATGGCGTGAATCTATCAACCGATCCCGATGGCAGCACCCTCAAGGAAACGCTGGGCGCCGATCCGCGCTGGAAAATGCAATCGCCGATCAGCCAGAACCTGACCGCCACCTCGGGGGGATTGACCGCGACCCTGGCCCACCAGCGCAGCGTCGGCCTGTCCGACCCCGGCAATCCCCTGAGTTTGACCAAGCTGACGGACACGGTGACGCTCAACGACCGCAGCTCGAAGAGCCTCTATGACGCCTCCAGCAAGACCTTCACCGTCACCAGCCCGGCGAACCGGCAAAGCACCGCGCAGATCGATGTTCAGGGGAGACTGCTGCAAGCGCAGACGAACGGCTTGTTGGCAGCCAATCTCGGCTATGATAGCCATGGTCGCTTGAGCAGCATCGCGCAGGGGACGGACGCCGCTCAGCGCCAAGTGCAGTTGAGCTACAACCCACAAGGCTATCTGGACACGGTGACCGATGCCATCGGGCGAAAAGCCAGCTATCAATACGATGCCGCCGGGCGGATCACCACCCAGACTCTGACCGACGGGCGCGTCATCCAGTATGCCTATGATGCCGACGGCAACCTGACCTTGCTCACCCCGCCAGGCCGGCCCGCGCATGGGTTCGTCTACGACAAGGTGAACCTAAACAGCGAATATGATCCGCCGAACGTGGGCGCGGGAAGCAATAGCACGCTCTACAGCTATGATCTGGACCGGCAGTTGACCAAGATCACCCGGCCGGATGGTCAGACCCTCAACTTCCTTTATGATAGCGCTGGACGCTTGAGCAGGCTGCAAACCCCGTTGGGCGACTACGTCGAGTCCTACGATGCCGCCACCGGCAAACTGACCCAGGTCACCGCTCCCGATGGCGGCACGCTGGTTTATGCCTACAACGGCGGACTGCTGCAGAGCGTCAGCCAGACCGGAACGGTCGCCGGCAAGGTGGGGTTCGGTTACGACAACGACTTTCGCGTCACCTCGATCAGCCTCAACGACGCCGACCCCATCGCCTATCAATACGACGCCGACAGCCTGTTGATCCAGGCCGGCACGTTGAACCTGAGCCGCGATGCACAGAACGGCCTGCTCACCGGGACGGCGTTGAACAATGTCATCGATAGCCGGAGCTACGACGGTTTCGGCGAAGTGACCCAATACATCGCGAAGTATAACGGTGCAGCGCTGTACTCCAGCCAATATACCTATGACAAGCTCGGTCGCATCACGCAGAAGCAGGAGATCCTGGGTGGTGCGACCGATGTCTATGAATATGGCTACGATTTGGCAGGCCGGCTGATCAGCGTCAAAAAGAATGGCACGAGCCAATCGACCTACGATTACGATACCAACGGCAATCGTATCAAGATGAATGGCGTGACAATCGGAACTTACGATGATCAGGATCGGTTGACTCAATACGGTGCGGCGACCTATGGTTATACCGCCAACGGCGAGTTGGCCTCGAAGACGGCAGGATCGAATTCGGCGACTTATCAATATGATCTGCTCGGCAATCTGCGACAGGTCAAGTTCGCCGGCACGCAGATCGACTACCTCATCGACGCCGCCGACCGGCGGGTGGGCAAGAAGCTCAACGGCGTCTTGACCCAGGCCTTCCTCTATCAGTCTGACCTCAAACCCATCGCCGAACTGGATGGCCGTAATAATGTCGTCAGCCGTTTCGTCTACGCTACCCATGCCAACGTGCCGGATTATCTGGTCAAGGCGGGCGTGACCTACCGCATCTTCACCGATCATCTCGGCAGCCCGAGGCTGGTGGTCAATACCGCCGACGGCTCGGTGATCCAGCGCATGGACTACGACGAATGGGGCAAGGTGCTCAACGACACCAACCCTGGCTTCCAGCCCTTCGGCTTCGCCGGTGGTCTGTATGATCGCGATACTGGATTGGTCAGGTTCGGTGCCAGGGATTACGACCCGGAAACGGGAAGGTGGACGGCTAAAGACCCGATATTGTTTGAGGGAGGTCAATCGAATTTGTACGGATATGTATTAGATGACCCAATGAATTCGATTGATAGCACAGGCGACAAGGTTCTAAAATGTGGAATTAGTTGCAATGTTGGGCCATCCCCCGCTGGGCCTGTCATCAAAAAACGTAATACTTGTCCAAGTAAAGGAAGTAAAAAGCAATATGGTCCACCGACACCGCCATATTATGATTTCAAATTTCCATGGGGAACTCAGAGAGCTTATTACCCACATGTTCCACGTTATAATGATGGAACGCCTAACCCTTACTATCAAGGTTTCAAACCGACTGGTCAAAATCCGAAACCTTACAAAGTTACACAGACAGGTGAGTGGAAATTTTCAACCAAATTTAAAATAGTTGAAATAACTCAGACACCAAACGGATTCGATGCCCAAATTAAAGGCAAAGTAGAAAACTCACTTGGTGAGTTTGGGATTGAATCACCAAAATGGTCATTGTCTCAATGAATTTAGCCTCATGCGGGATGGGATATACCCCACCCCATTTGGGCTATGTGTTTGGAATGGCAACGTTTTGGGTATGGTAGCAAGCCAAGTATCGCGCCGAAATCCAGCCGTTCGAATCGGGATGGCAAATCACGACCCGAATGGGTCTTAACGCGGTAAGGTGCGGTGGTTCGACGGTGGATGTGGTGACGACAGGACCGCATCAATCTTATGGGAAATACCATTACCCAAGATCCCCGAAGACGTCGGGCGCAAAAAAAGCCTCGCCCGGCCTGGAGAAATCCATTGCCATATTCGGAAGCTGCTGACTCGGGAAGCTCCATTGCTTCGGACGGCAGCGTCATTGCTAGCCGGGGAAGCTCCATTGCTTCCGTCGGCAGCATCGTTGCTTGCCGGGGAAGCTTCGTTGCTTCGGACGGCAGCGTCATTGCTAGCCGGGGAAGCTTCGTTGCTTCGGACGGCAACGTCATTGCTAGCCGAGGAAGCTCCATTGCTTCGTTCGGCAGCATCGTTGCTGGCCGGGGAAGCTCCATTGCTTCGGAC
>JAQTSI010000122.1 GCA_028711365.1 Methylococcaceae bacterium | reverse complement strand
GCTGGAAACATGCTATTTCGCCGAACTGGGTGGAGGAGCCTTAAAACAGATCGGCACCGGCGAGCCACAGGATATCGCCGTGCGCAGCCAGGCGCCGCATCGCCTCTCGGTGGCGGGCAGCCGTTCTCACGCAACGGCTGAACTGGATATCTACCTGAGCCGTTTGGGCGAATATGAATTGCAATCCATCGGCAGTTCCTTGAAATTCTGCCTGGTGGCCGAAGGCACGGCGGATCTTTATCCTCGCATCGGCCTCACTTCCGAATGGGACACGGCGGCGGCCCAATGCGTCGTGGAAGTGGCAGGCGGGATGGTCACCGACTTGCGCGGTCAGCCCTTGTCCTACAATAGGAAAGACTCGCTGCTGAACCCCTATTTCCTGGTCTTCGGCGACAAGTCGCGGGACTGGACGGCTTTCGCCGAAGGGATTGACGGATAGCGCGTAGTTTTCGACAAGCTGGGACAAGAGCATAACCTTGAATCCAGCGGTATGATCCGGGTGCGATTCAAAGTGATGCTCCTCGAATGCCGCGGGGAGAGTGAGGGGCTTGCGAGATACGCCGTGAATACCTCCCTGTAGGCTCGATGATGGCTTCCCTGCCATCAACGATCTCGCAATCCCCTCACCCTCTCCACGTTGCATCGCTTTGAATCACACCCCCTGAATCCAGCGGTATTGACTGAACATTCGATTCTTAGTAATGTCGCTCATATTTTGTCTTGATTGGTTCATCTGGCGGGCGTCTCGATACGCCCCATTCTTTATTAGAGGATAGCTAACGTGGAGCTCAGCGGCGCGGAAATCCTTGTCCAATGTCTGAAGGACGAGGGCGTAGAATACCTGTTCGGTTATCCCGGCGGCTCGGTGCTGCATATCTATGACGCACTGTTCAAGCAGGAAGACGTCAAGCATATCCTGGTGCGCCACGAACAGGGCGCGACCCATGCCGCCGACGGCTATGCCCGCGCCACCGGCAAGCCCGGCGTGGTGCTGGTCACCTCCGGCCCCGGCGCGACCAATGCCGTCACCGGCATTGCCACCGCCTATATGGATTCCATTCCTTTGGTCGTCATCACCGGCCAGGTTCCCCTGCCGGTCATCGGCAGTGACGCCTTCCAGGAAGCGGACATCGTCGGCATCACCCGCCCTTGCGTGAAACATAATTTTCTGGTCAAGGACGTCACCAAACTGGCGGAAACTCTCAAGAAGGCCTTCTACATCGCCACCACCGGCCGGCCAGGCCCGGTGGTGGTCGATGTTCCGAAGAACATCACCGACCCCAACATCAAGATCCCCTTCGAATACCCGAAGGCGATCAGCATGCGCTCGTACAATCCTTCGGTGAAGGGACATCGCGGGCAGATCAAGAAAGCGGTGGAGTTGCTGCTGAGCGCCAAGCGCCCGATGATCTACAGTGGCGGCGGCGTCATCCTGGGCGAAGCTTCGACGCAATTGACCGAACTGACGCGGCTATTGGGTTACCCCATCACCAACACCCTCATGGGACTGGGTGCCTATCCCGCCACCGATAAGCAATTCGTCGGCATGCTGGGCATGCACGGCACCTACGAAGCCAACATGGCCATGCACGAGTGCGACGCGCTATTCGCCGTCGGCGCCCGCTTCGACGATCGCATCACCGGCAAGATCGCCGAATTCTGCCCTCACGCCAAGATCATCCATATCGACGTGGACCCGGCTTCCATTTCCAAGACCGTGCGCGTGGACATCCCGGTCGTTGGCGAAGTTCGACCGGTGTTGGAGGAGATGCTCGAATTGGTCCGGCAGAGCCCGACGAAACCCGATACTAAGGCATTGTCCAGTTGGTGGGAGCAGATTGCCCGTTGGCGTAGCCTGGATTGCCTGGCTTATGACCGCAGCGGCAAGCGTATCAAGCCGCAATATGTGGTCGAGCAGCTATGGGAGATCACCCGAGGTGAAGCCTATATCACCTCCGATGTAGGCCAACACCAGATGTGGGCGGCGCAGTTCTACAAATTCGACAAACCGCGCCGCTGGATCAACTCCGGGGGGCTGGGTACCATGGGCTTCGGCCTGCCGGCCGCCATCGGCGTCAAGTTGGCCTTTCCGGACGCGGATGTTGCCTGCATCACCGGCGAAGCCAGCATCCAGATGTGCATCCAGGAACTGGCCACCGCCTTGCAGTATCGGACACCGATCAAGATCGTCAACCTGAACAACCGCTATATGGGCATGGTGCGCCAGTGGCAGGAATTCAGCTACGAATCCCGCTACTCCCATTCCTACCTGGAAACCATCACGGATTTCGTCAAGCTGGCGGAAAGTTACGGCCATGTCGGCATGCGCATCGAGAAACATGAGGACGTTCGTCCGGCCCTGGAGGAAGCTTTCCGATTGAGGGACCGTACCGTTTTCCTGGACTTCATCACCGATCCGACCGAAAACGTTTATCCCATGATCGAGGCGGGCAAAGCGCACCACGAGATGCGCCTCGCCCCCGGCGTCAACCCCGACACGGAGCTTGCTTAAGAGAATGCGCCATATCATCTCCATACTGATCGAAAACGAATCGGGCGCCCTTTCCCGTGTGGCGGGGTTATTCTCCGCCCGCGGCTACAATATCGAATCCCTGACCGTGGCACCGACCCAGGACCCCACCCTATCGCGCATGACCCTGGTCACCAGCGGAAGCGATGAGATCATCGAGCAAATCACCAAACAGCTCAACAAACTCATCGACGTGGTGAAACTCATCGACATTTCCGAGTCCGCCCATATCGAGCGCGAACTGATGATGGTGAAGGTGAGGGCGGTCGACGGCCTGCGCGAGGAAGCCAAGCGCCTAGCCGACATCTTCCGCGGCAATGTCATTGATGTGACCCCCAACACCTACGTCATCGAGATCACCGGCGACCGTGAAAAACTCGACGCCTTCCTGACGGCGGTGGGCGATGAGAACATCATCGAAGTGGTGCGCTCCGGCACCACCGGCATTTTGCGCGGCGACAAGGGTTTGTCGCATTAGGCCGCAGACATCGGTTATCCTTGTAAACACCAGGCTAGTGGGGAACGATCATGATCGTAAAAACCGCCAGAGTGATCCGCTCAACCGCCAACGGAGTAGCCTATATCAACGTCACTCCCAGTAACGAGGTAGCCGCTTTTTCTTTTGATAAAATTAAAGGTTACCGGGGAGAAACGGCCAGCGAACTTGGCCTTAAAACTGGGAAGTTGATTACCGTAGAATATAATGATGACTCACAAAAAATTGAATCGGTCATTATTCCGGCTGCATGAATGGCTTACAACCCTATCGTGACCCATCGACAGCGAATCTGACGACAGCAACGTGGATACCAAATGATCCTATTCCTCGCAAGGTAAGAGATTGGGGCTTTTGTCCGGATATTTCGACTTGGCTTCCGGGAGACTTGATCCTAGTTAGCTCCATTAACCCAGGCCCTATTCAAAAGGCCATACGCAAAGTCCAGGAACAAGGCTACTCAAGAGAACACGCCCAATGGGAACATGCGGCCGTATATATAGGATCAGCGGCGTTATGTGAGGCTACTAGGCAGGGTGTTGGGGTCAGTAATAGAGTTGTTCCCGTTGCTTAAACATTTAAAATCAATCGCTTGCCGAGGATTTAGAAAACCAAGTCTCACAAAGCGCTCTCGGATAGGGGCGAGATCACCCTATCTAACTGATTTATAATGACTATCATCGGGAACAAGTCTAATATTTATGGATATGTGGGCCACCATCTTGTCAAGGTTAGAAGAAACCCTGATCTGACCAGCGATCAGAGATGGGATCTGGCGGTTAATGCCCTCAAGTTGCAAGACCATTCTTATGGGTTTGGCTCAATCATTGGGTTGTTCTGGAAAGCCTATTCCGTAGGCTATTGGGCCAGCGGAATTTCAATGTACTCAAAGCGGGCCAGAATTTGCTCCGAGCTATATGCAGACGCACACGCCAAGGTGTCAGGGGTGGTTGTTGGCAATATAAATTCTGGAATCACCCCTGCCAGCCTTAGTGTGGAACCCAGACTAGAAGATATCCCAAGTCGCTGGGTTAAGATCATCTGATTTGCCGAATCAGCGACATGGATGCTGCAAGGTTTTTTGTGCTCCCGGCGTCCTCGCCGGCATTGGCACGAAGAATAAGGATGTGTAATTTGAGAGTACAATAAACAATTTCTCAAAACTTTCACACAATCGTTTTACAGTCAGTAACACAGAGGAACACCATGCAAGTTTATTACGACAAAGACGCCGACCTTTCCATCATTCAGTCCAAGAAGGTCGCCATCATCGGTTACGGCTCCCAGGGTCACGCCCATGCGCTGAACCTGAGGGATTCCGGCGTCGAGGTCATCGTCGCTTTGCGTCCGGGCTCCGCTTCCGCCGTCAAGGCCGAAAACGCCGGCCTGACCGTCATGGCCATCGCCGAGGCGGTGAAAGTGGCCGACGTGATCATGGTATTGGCCCCCGACGAACACCAGGCCAAACTTTACCAGGACCAGATCGAGCCCAACATCAAGCAGGGAGCCGCCCTGGCTTTCGCCCATGGCTTCAACATCCATTTCGAACAGATCCAGCCTCGCGCCGATCTGGACGTGATCATGATCGCCCCGAAAGGCCCCGGCCACCTGGTACGCTCCACCTATACCCAGGGCGGCGGCGTACCCTCGCTGATCGCGGTATTCCAGAATGCTTCCGACCGAGCCAAGGAAATTGCCCTATCCTATGCTTCGGCGAATGGCGGCGGCCGCGCCGGCATCATCGAAACCAGCTTTCGTGAAGAAACCGAAACCGACCTGTTCGGTGAACAGGCGGTATTGTGCGGCGGCGCAACGGCCTTGGTGCAGGCTGGTTTCGAAACTTTGGTGGAAGCCGGTTATGCGCCGGAAATGGCTTACTTCGAGTGCCTGCACGAACTGAAATTGATCGTCGACCTGATGTATGAAGGCGGCATCGCCAACATGCGCTACTCCATCTCCAACACCGCCGAATACGGCGATTTGACCCGCGGCCCCCGCGTCGTCACCGAAGCCACCAAGCAGGAGATGAAAAAGATCCTCAAGGAAATCCAGACCGGCGAATTCGCCCGCGAATTCATCCTGGAGAATCAGGCTGGCGCGGCGACGCTGAAAGCCAAACGCCGCCTGGGACGCGAGCATCCGATCGAGCAGGTGGGCGCGAAACTGCGCGACATGATGCCCTGGATCAAGGCCAACAAGATCGTCGACAAAACCAAAAACTAGGAGACGAAAGCCGGCCCGGGCAGCCGTCCGGGCCGGACGTAAACAGCCATGAGCGAACCGAACCCCATTCCGAAACGCCGGCGCGGCATCTATCTGTTGCCGAACCTGTTCACCACGGCGGCCCTGTTCGCCGGTTTCTACGCCACCACGGCGGCCTTGAACCAGCGCTTCGAACTGGCGGCGGTGACCATCTTCGTGGCCATGATCCTGGATGGCATGGACGGCCGCATCGCCCGACTCACCAACACGCAGAGCGCGTTCGGAGCCGAATACGACAGCATGGCCGACCTGATTTCCTTCGGCGCTGCGCCGGCGCTGTCGATTTATGTCTGGTCGCTGGCCAGCCTGGGCAAGTTGGGCTGGGTCGCGGCCTTCGTCCATTGCGCCGGCGCGGCTCTGCGCTTGGCGCGTTTCAATACCCAGATCGGCACGGCGGACAAACGCTACTTTCAGGGCTTGCCTAGCCCTTCCGCCGCCGCCATTCTCGCCGGCTTCATCTGGATGTGCGTGGAAAACGATCTCACCGGGGAGAATCTAGCCCCTGTCGCACTCGGCCTGGCCGTCGCCACGGGTCTGCTCATGGTCAGCAATTTCCGCTATTACAGCTTCAAGGACGTGGACCTGCGCGGACGGATGCCCTTTCTCAAAGCCATCGTGATCATGCTGGCTTTCGCCTTAGGGTTCGCCAATCCGCCCGTGACCCTGTTCCTGTTCTTCGCCGGTTACGCAGTCTCGGGTCCGCTGTTGACCCTGATCATGCTGCGGCGCAAGCGTAGTGAGCGCAAGATTTGATATAGGACAAGCAAGTGCTTGGCAAGGGCACTGACACCCTGTATAGTCGGTAGCCAGAAGTAGCGCCATGAAAAATTACACCCCTCACCTGCCAATTTCCTCCCTGCGTTCCCGGCAAGCCGGCGAACCGCTTCGTCGCGCCTTGCTGCTGCCCCGCGCGGGCAAATAACCACACTCAAACCTCACAAGACCTTTCCCCATTCTTGTTGCGACGCTCCCGACCTAGGGCGGCGGTTATTGACGGAGTACTCCATGAGCGACAAACTCATCATTTTCGACACCACCCTCCGCGACGGCGAACAAAGCCCGGGGGCATCCATGACCCGCGAGGAGAAGGTTCGCATCGCCAAAGCCTTGGAAAGGCTGAGGGTGGATGTCATCGAAGCCGGTTTTCCGGCCGCCAGCCAAGGCGATTTCGAAGCGGTTCAAGCCGTGGCCCGCGTCATCAAGGAAAGCACCGTGTGCGGTCTCGCCCGCGCCCTGGACAACGATATCGACCGGGCCGGCGCGGCGCTGAAGGACGCGCGCGCCTCGCGCATCCATACCTTCATCGCCACCTCCCCCATCCACATGGAGCGCAAGCTGCACCTGTCGCCGGACCAGGTGGTCGAATACGCCGTCCGCGCCGTGCAACGGGCGCGGCAATACACCGACGACGTGGAATTCTCCCCGGAAGACGCGGGCAGATCGGAGGAAGATTTCCTCTGCCGCATCCTCGAGGCGGTCATCAGCGCCGGCGCGAGGACGCTGAACATTCCCGATACGGTGGGGTACGCCATGCCGGAACCATTCGGCCGGCTCATCGGCCGGTTGCGGCAGCGCATCCCCAACTCCGATCAGGCGATTTTTTCCGTCCATTGCCACAACGATCTGGGCCTGGCCGTCGCCAATTCCCTGGCCGCCGTCATGCACGGCGCAAGACAGGTTGAATGCACCATCAATGGTCTGGGCGAGCGCGCCGGCAACGCCGCGTTGGAGGAAATCGTCATGGCGGTGAAGACCCGCAAGGACTATTTCTCCTGCCACACCGCCATCGAGACCCGGGAAATCGTCGCCTGTTCCAAGCTGGTGTCCGGCATCACCGGCTTTCCGGTGCAGCCCAACAAGGCCATCGTCGGCGCCAATGCCTTCGCCCACGAATCCGGCATCCATCAGGACGGCGTGCTGAAAAGCCGCGAAACTTACGAGATCATGAGCGCCGAGGAGGTCGGCTGGAGCGCCAACCGCATGGTGCTGGGCAAACATTCAGGCCGCAATGCCTTCCGCTCCCGCATGACGGAGTTGGGCGTGGAATTCTCCACCGAGCAGGAATTGAACGACATATTCTTTCGCTTCAAGCAATTGGCCGACAAGAAGCATGAAATCTTCGACGAAGACTTGCAGTCATTGTTGACCGAGGCCGCCGCCGAGGCATCCGAGGAAGAATTCGTCAAACTGGTGGCGCTCGAATTCTGCTCGGCGATGGGAGAAAACCCCAAAGCCTGCGTGACGCTCAAGATAGGCCAGGAGGAACACCAGGCCGATTTTTCCACCGGCGCCGGCGTGGTGGACGCCAGTCTGAAAGCCATCGAATCGCTGGTCGATACCGGAGCCAGCCTGACCCTGTATTCGGTCAGCAACATCACCGGCGGTACTGATGCCCAGGGCGAAGTGACCGTTCGGCTGGAGAAGGGCGGGCGTATCGTCAATGGCCAAGGGGCCGACACCGATATCGTCATCGCCTCGGCCAAAGCCTATATCAACGCGGTCAACAAGCTGTTGGCCAAACTGATCCGCACCCATCCTCAGACCGGTGAGGTGTAGTCTCCGTCATGGGCGCAGAACGAAGGCGGCTGGCCTATTTGGAAGCGATGGGCATCCAGGCATGGAGTCTACGCTCGCCACTTCCCGATTCCCCGCCATCGATGGCTGAGCCGAATGCTATCCCGATCGGTCTGGACCTGGAATCGAGCCGCCCTCTCGCCGAAATACCGCCAACCCCTGCCGTTATGATGGAACCTACGGCAGGGGAAAGCTTTCCCGGCGAACTAGCCTGCGCTTCCTGGGAAAACCTGCAAGCCCAGGTCGTCGGCTGTACCGCCTGTGCTCTGCACCGAACTCGCACCCAAACCGTGTTCGGGGTAGGAGACCGTAACGCCGACTGGATGATCATCGGAGAAGCGCCGGGGGAACAGGAAGATTTGCAGGGCGAACCCTTCGTCGGTCGTGCGGGTTTGTTGCTCAACGAGATGCTGCGCGCCATTGGCCTGCAACGGCAACAGGTCTTCATTGCCAACATTCTCAAATGCCGACCGCCCAAAAACCGCGATCCGCAAGCGGACGAAGCAGCGGCCTGCGAGGCTTTTCTCAAACGACAACTGGAATTGGTGAAGCCGAAAATCATCCTCGCCACCGGCCGCATCGCCGCCCAAAATCTGCTGAAAACCACCACCCCCATCGGCAAATTACGCGGCATCATCCATGATTACCAGGGCATTGCGCTGGTAATCACCTACCATCCCGCCTACCTATTGCGCTCACCCCTGGAAAAACGCCAGGCTTTCAACGATCTTCGCCTGGCCCGCAACACCTATCGTCAAGTTATCCGATCCTAAGGAGCCCTGCCCACATGTCCGCTTTATTCGATGCCCTGAGGCGATGGATGGAATACGATGCCGAAAAGGAATTCTTCACCAAACACAACCCCAGCCTCATCGAAAACGCCGAAATCGCTTTTCGCCCCATGCGCAAATCCGATCTCAAAGACGTTTCCGCCATCGAGGAAACCGCTTACGAATTTCCCTGGGAACCCATCACATTCAAGGATTGCCTCAACGTGGGCTATTGCTGTTGGGTGGGAATCAAAGCCGGCCATGTGGTGGGCTACGGCATCGTCACCGTGGGCGCCGGCGAATCGCATGTTCTCAATGTCTGCATTTCCCCACAAGCCCAAGGTAATGGCTACGGCAGATTGATGATGGAAAAACTCATGGCGGTGGCCAAAAGCCACCACGCCGAGATGATGATCCTGGAAGTGCGTCCTTCCAACCTGCGGGCGGTCGAACTCTACCGCAGCCTTGGTTTCAATGAAATCGGCCTGCGCAAGGGTTACTACCCGGCGAAGAAAGGCCGTGAAGATGCCCTGGTATTGGCGCGCATGCTTTGAATTGTTTCCGGTAAATGATTCAACAGCCCATTATTCAGTGAGATAATATTCTAAAAGTTGCGTCTGCTCATCACCCACAAGGAACCCCATGCCTGCAAAACCCCTCACCAAAAGCGTCCCCAATCTCGCGTTGAACGAACTGTCGCCACTGGGGATGAAAGCTGAAAATCTGGCTCACAACATCCGCCACCATTTCAGCTATACCTTGGGACGCGACAAGCATTGCATTTCCGCCCATTACAGTTACACGGCGCTGGCCTTGACGGTGCGTGACCGGTTGATGGAGCGCTGGAAAAATACCTTATACGCCTACGAAGAAGCGGATAGCAAGCGCGCCTATTATCTGTCTTTGGAGTTTCTGATGGGACGAGCCTTGGGCAATGCCATGCTGAACCTCGGGCTCGACGATCCTCTGCATCAAGCCCTGCATGATCTGGGCCTGAACCTGGAAGAGTTGATGGAAAGCGAACAGGATGCGGGCTTGGGCAACGGCGGCCTAGGTCGCCTGGCCGCCTGCTTCATCGATAGCTGCGCGACATTGCAACTGCCCGTGAGAGGCTACGGGCTTCGCTATGAGTACGGCATGTTCCGCCAAACCATCGTGGATGGTCATCAGATGGAGGAACCTGACCATTGGCTGCGCAATGGCCACGTCTGGGAACTGGAGCGCCCCGAACTGACTTTGCGCATCCGCTTCGGCGGGCGTACCGAGTTCCAGGAAGGGCCGGATCGCCGCAAGCGCGTCTGCTGGGTGGACACCCACGATATCCTGGCCGTGCCCTATGACATCCCCGTGCCGGGTTACCGCAATGGCACGGTGAATACCCTGCGGCTGTGGAAATCCGCCGCCACCGACGAATTCGATTTGAACGATTTCAACGCCGGGGATTACGCCGAATCCGTGGCCGCCAAAAACACCGCCGAGCACATCACCATGGTGCTCTACCCCAACGACGCCAGCGAGAACGGCAAGGAATTGCGCCTGCGCCAACAATACTTCCTGGCCTCGGCCAGCCTGCAGGATGTCATCCGCCAGTGGGTGCACAAACATGGCGAGGATTTCAGCCAATTCGCCGAGAAAAACTGCTTCCAGCTCAACGACACCCATCCCAGCATCGCGGTTGCCGAGCTGATGCGCCTTTTGATCGATGAACATGCCCTGTCCTGGGACGAAGCCTGGTCCATCACCACTCGCACCATGGCCTACACCAACCACACGCTGCTCCCCGAGGCGTTGGAGAAGTGGCCGGTGCGGTTGTTCCGGCAACTGCTGCCACGCATCCTGGAAATCATCTTCGAAATCAATGCTCAATTCCTGGCCGAGGTATCCAACCGCTGGCCCGGCGATGGCGACCGCATGGCGCGGATGTCATTGATCGAGGAAGGCTGGGAGCAACAGGTACGCATGGCTTTCCTGGCCATCGTCGGCAGTTTCTCGGTCAACGGCGTGGCCGAATTGCATTCGAACTTGTTGAAGCAAGGCCTGTTCCGCGATTTCCACGAACTGTGGCCACACAAGTTCAATAACAAAACCAACGGCGTCACCCCCCGCCGTTGGCTAGCCTGGTGCAATCCCTCCCTCACATCCCTCATCACCGAAACCATTGGCGACGGTTGGGTCACCGATCTGCCTCAATTGGAGAAATTGCGCCCCTACGCCGACGATCCGAAATTCCGCGCACGCTGGCGCGAGGTCAAGCACGCGAACAAGCAGCGCCTGTTGGAGTACAAGAAAAGCGAGTTGGGCCTGGAGCCGGTCGACCCGAACATGATGTTCGATGTGCAAGTCAAGCGCATTCACGAATACAAGCGTCAATTGCTCAATGTGTTGCACGTCATCCATCTCTACGACCGCATCAAGCGCGGCGATACCGCGGCGTGGACTTCCCGTTGCGTCTTGTTCGGCGGCAAGGCGGCGCCGGGCTACTTCATGGCCAAGCGCATCATCAAATTGATCAACAACGTATCCAATGTCGTCAACCGCGACCCGGCCGCCAGCGGTCTATTGAGCGTGGCTTTCGTGCCGAATTATCGCGTCTCCGCCATGGAGGTCATTTGCGCGGGAACGGATTTGTCCGAGCAGATTTCCACCGCCGGCAAAGAGGCATCCGGCACCGGCAACATGAAATTCATGATGAACGGCGCCCTGACCATCGGCACCCTGGACGGGGCGAACATCGAGATCCGCCAGGAAGTGGGAGCGGAGAATTTCTTCCTGTTCGGTCTCACCGCGGAAGAAGTGGAAGCGCGCCGCGGCCATTACGACCCCAACGCCATCATCGAGGGCAATGAGGACCTGCGCAACGTCATGCGCCTGCTGGAAATCGGTCATTTCAACCAGTTCGAAGCGGGAATTTTCGATCCGATCATCCAATCCATCCGCAATCCCCACGATCCCTGGATGACGGCGGCGGACTTCCCTGCCTATGTGGAAGCCCAGCGGCGCGTGGCTCAAGCCTATCAGGATCAGGAACTGTGGACCAAGATGAGCATCCTCAACACCGCCTCCAGCGGCAAATTCTCCACCGACCGCACCATCGGCGATTACAATCGCGAGATCTGGAAACTGGAGCCGGCGCCTGCCTTGCCAGCAAAACCGGAGTAACCCGCTCAAGCCGGCATCGTGTTTCAGCTCCTGCTCTATGAACCGGAGATACCCCCGAACACGGGCAATATCATCCGGCTCTGCGCCAATATGGGCGCCAATCTACACTTGATCAAGCCTTTGGGCTTCGATCTGGACGACCATAAGCTGCGCAGAGCTGGACTGGATTACAGGGAATGGGCGAGCATGCGGGTACACGACAACCTGGATGCCTGCCTGATCTCGCTTCGGCCGGAACGCCTCTATGCGCTCACCACCAAAGGCCGGCGTTGTTATGCCGAAGCGGAGTTTCAGCCCGGCGATGCCTTCCTGTTCGGTCCCGAATCCCGCGGCTTACCCGCTGCGATCCGAGAAGCCTTGGCGCCTGAATACCAGATCTACGTACCCATGGTGGCGCAAAGCCGCAGCCTGAACCTGTCCAACGCCGCGGCCTTGGTGTTGTATGAAGCCTGGCGACAATGCGGGTTTGCAGGAAGCGGGAGGTAAACCCTCATTCCACTCGAAACTCCATGGAACCTAGGGTATCGAGGCGGTCATGGCGACGTCCCAGGGTAATCAGTCCATGGTCATGGAGGACGACCTCTTCATGTTTCAACTGGAACTCGCTATTGCCCTCGAAAAGCACCCAGGTGCCGTTGGTGCTCGAATCGCTCAGCACAAACTTGTCCCGCCGACATTCGATTTTCGCATGCCAGCGGGAAATTCTAGGATCGTTGATGACAATATCATTGCTGAGATCCCGACCCAGCGTCAGTTCGCCATCCTTGCGCTCCAGCCGATATCGTTTCTCGTCCAGGCCCAGCACCAGGCGGCTTGCCCTGGGGGCTATGGACCTGCTATTCCGATATTGAATGGTGATATCCCTGCGTTCCTCTTGCCATAGGATCTCGCAAATCCCGATTTCCTCACTCTTGCCCTTGAGCTTGAAAGCCGCAATATCACGGCTGGCTTCCCTCATGGAAGCCGGCAGGAAGCCGACCATCGTCTTGCTGGCAAGAATCTGCCCGGCTTTGGCCAGGCCCACGATGCGCGCCGCCGTATTTACGGTATCGCCCAAAATATTGCCGCCATCCTCGATCACCGGCCCGAAATTCAAGCCGATGCGTAGCGTCAATCGATAGCCTAGGGAAGTCGGGATGGAACCGACACGCCCCAACATGTCGCTGGCCGCCATGACCGCTTTCTCGGGGGAAGCAAAAGCGACGAGGATTTCATCGCCAATGGTCATGACCACCCTGCCTTGAAATGGCAAGACGGTGGACTTCATTTCATCGAGACAAGAATTGACCAGACTGGAGGCTTCCCTATCGCCCAGCCGCTCATAAAGCCGGGTGCTGCCGCTGATATCGGCGAACATCACACAAAGCTCTGTATCTGCCGCATCTTGCGCTGCTTTTTCCATAATTGGCCTGCCTTATGTTACTCAACCCCTTGGGATTCAAGCGCGGAGGATGTAAAAGATGGGGGAAAAGCCGCGAAGATCAAGCCGATAGGGTTTCCGCCTTGGGCTCACGCAATAGCAGGTTACGCACGGCTTCAGCGGGCGGAAGCCCTTCATATAGAATCCGATAGGTCTGTTCGGTGATGGGCAT
>JAQTSI010000412.1 GCA_028711365.1 Methylococcaceae bacterium | reverse complement strand
AACGCCAGGGTTGGGTATTGTCGCCACTGGGCGCCCAACGGGCGCAGTCGAGTACTTTTTCGATCAGGGTCATAGGATGCTCCTTTGTCGATGAGGGGTTGGCAGAATTCAGCATTCGACGCCGCGCCAGCCGCAAATGAAACCGTTGCAAGGGATTGCGATTGCCACCGGGACGCCAGGTGTGCGCCAGCTTGTTGCGATAAGCGTCGAACTGCAAGCCATGGGGAGCCGCCAGCACATCGCCGCGTTTGAGCAGGATTTTCAGGGCCTGGCTCGCCGCCACCCCGGCGCACAACTCGCAACCCATGGGGGTGGAAGGTCCCCGTCGCTCCTTGACGTTGATCGCATCGGGATCAACCAGGTAGCGGCTGTGCAAACCGGAAGGCGCCAAACCGAGCAAAAAACGCAACCCCATTTCAGTCTCGTCGCATCCTTCCCAACGGAAGTACTCCTCGAAACTCATATGGCCTGGCAGGAAATTGAGCAATGCGGTACTCATCCCCAAGGGTGCGGCGGTCACCGCCGGGATTCCCAATTCGTGACAAGCGGCGAACACCTGTTTGCGCATGGGAAACGCAAAGAAATCGAGGCCATCGATGTAGATATCCACATCGCGGAGAAATTCCTGCCAATTGTCCATCGTCACGCCATCGGGAAAACGGCGGATATCGAGCTGCGGATTGATGGCCAGGGCCATTTCCGCCAACACATCCACTTTGGGCCTCCCCAACTGATGGATATTGGCGCCGGCTTGCCGATTGAAATTGACTTGATCGAAAGTGTCGAAATCGGCCAGATTGAATGCCCCCAGACCCAAGCGGGTCAGGGTCAACAGATGGCTGCCGCCCACCCCACCCAATCCGGCGATGGCGATCCGTTTACTGCGCAGCATGCGCTGCTCGTCCAGGGTGACCCAGCCGATATTTCTGGAAAATGCAGTTTCATAATCGAATAACTTAGACACCATTCGTCCCCCAACCTGTAGGCTTATTTTATAAGCTGGCAAATGCTATTATGGAAGCAACAACATTAACAAATTGATTAACAATGAACTTCACATCTCGTCGCGTCACTCCCACATGCTATCACCCTGCTTACGAAAACCTCATGATTGATGATATAAGCAACTCTTTTGCAAAATATTTCAGGCTGGTGCCGGCTACGACGCCGGAACTGAGAGCAGAGGTCTTCAAACTGCGTTATCAGGTATATTGTCAGGAAACCCGCTTCGAAAACCCGGAGGAATTTCCCAACGAACAGGAGCATGACGAATACGATGGGCATTCGGATTACTTCCTGGTTCAACATTTGAGAACCGGGGAATACGCCGCCACGACCCGGGTGATCCTGCCCGTTGCAGACGACCCGCATTACCAATTTCCCATCGAACGGCACTGCCAAATCGATCGAACCGATCTTGTCAAACCCATCGCCCGCAACCGAATCTGTGAAGCATCCCGATTCTGCGTTTCCAAGACCTTCAAACACCGTCATGCCGAAATGGGGACTCTAGCCGGTATATCGGATGAATCGATCGAAGAACCCCATACCCTGGATGAGCGCCGGACGTTTCCTCATATCACCCTGGCCCTGTTTGCAGGCTTGGTGCGTTTGAGCGCCAAACATCATATCACCCATTGGTATGCGGTCATGGAACCGGCATTGATCCGTTTCTTCGACCATCTGGGTATAGGCTTCATCCCGATCGGCCCCTTGACTGAATATCACGGCAAGCGCAAACCTTGTATCATCGCCGTCGAGGATCTATTGGTGGGAGCGAAAGCTAAAGACGAGAAGGTTTGGCATTTGTTCACCGATGGCGGCAAGATCTCGCCGCCATGGGAGTCCCTTTAAAGCGACAAAACCCTCATAGGGAGGATTTTTCCAGTCGACCGAGCATGGATTCGGCTTCATCCCGGCTCGCAAACCCCTTATGCTTCATCAGTAACTCGCGGAGCAAGTCGCGTGCCATCTCGGTCTTTCCGGTCCGCTCCAGGACGATCGCTTGATGATAGCGATAGGTCGGATTTTCAGGCGCTAGGTCAACCGCTTTGGAAATGGCCGAAAGTGCTTTGTCATATTGCTTGGCTTCCAGCGCCACCATCGCCAGGGTATCCATGATATTCACCGAACGGGAGGCAGCGACTGCGGCGAGTTCGGCCAATTCCAGCGCCCTGCCGGGATCTTCGTTGCGTAGCAGCCATGCCAGATCATTGAGGATGACTACATTATTCGGGTTGAGCCGGAGCGCCTGCTCAAGGGAGTCCCTCGCGTCCTTTGCACGCCCTAGACCGGTATAAAGCTTCGCCAGCAAATAATGCCGGTCCAGATCCTGAGGATACTTTTTTAGCCAGTCCTGCAGGCATTGCAACGAATTATTCTTATCGCCCTCGGCCCAAAGCGCCCGCGCCAACTGGGTGACGGTTTCACTGCTCGGATAAATGGCATAGGCTTTTCGGTAGGCCTGCAGGGCTTCTTTGGGCTTGCCCAACTCCAGGGCAAACCAAGCTTTCAGCGTATAGACTTCCACTTCGTTTGGATACTCCTTCTCCAACTCATCCAAGATTTGCCGCGCTTGAGGATATTGTTTTTCCGCGGTCTGTAGCCTCACCATAACGAGTCGGGAAAGAAAAAACTTCGGATCGATGCGCAGCGTTTGTTCCAACTGCGGGCGCATGTTCTTGAAATCCTTGTTTTCATAATAAGCCCGCGCCAGGAGATAATGGGACATCGCCGAGTCGGGCGCCGCGGCAAGCAGCGCCTTGGCGGTTTCAAGTGCCCGCGGATAGCGTTGCTGCTCCAGTTGGGATTCGGTCAGCACCATCAAGACATCGGCATTCTCCAGGTGTTTGCCGCGAATCTCATCCAGCAGTGATTCGGTTTTTTTCGGTTCTCCGAAGCGCAGATAATACCGGGCCAGCATGAGCCTCGGCTCCAAAGCCTCGGGGTTATCCCTGACGATTTCGATGAGTTGGGAGATTACGTTCTTGTATTTGCCCTCCAGCCCATCCAAGCCAACGACTTTCAACTGCGTGGACAGATGATGGGGATGTTTTTCCAAAGCCCCTTGGTAAAGCCGGCGGGCATCGGCATATTTTTTTTCGCCGATCGCCAGTTGTGCCAAATTGATGGAGGCGCTGAGATCTCCCGCTGACTGTCTTAAGGTGTCCTCCAAAGTTTCCCTGGCTTTCCCATTTTCTCCCTTGCCCATAGACACCAAAGCCAACAGATTGGATGGCAAGGTATCGGAAGGGGGACTCTTTTGTTTCAAGCGATTGATCGCCGCGATCGCCTGTTCGG
>JAQTSI010000121.1 GCA_028711365.1 Methylococcaceae bacterium | reverse complement strand
ACACCTTCATACCAACGTACCCAAATGTAAAACACCGTGTAGATCGAGAACGCAAACGCCAGCCACTTCGTATCGAGCAAGGGCTTGTCTTGCGCTGCTACACCACCAATTGTCGTTGCAGCCATAGATTCCTCCAATTAAAACGTCAAAAATCCAATCCGCCTGTTGTCAGCGGATCGAATCGCCAGGTTGAGTAGTTTCCCGAATTTACCTCATCGGACGTTCAAGCGAACGTCGGTCCCGTATCCTTTGGTGTGCGACACTTTGTCACACCCCCCACCACTTGTCAATGAGGCGAAACAGTTAATTTTTGTTGTCCAATGCCAACATTGCCGATCTGCGCTACCGCCTGAAACCTTAGGTCCGGCCAAGGTGTGGAATTCACCCGCCGATCGGCTGTGAAGCAAGACATTTTCCATTCGGCGCGCGAGTTTTTTATACTGCTTGCCTATTCACGCAAAGCGACCCCAATCATGAACCAGACGCCGATTGTCCTGCTCGCCGCCATGCTGGCGATGAATACCGCGCAAGCCGCGGATCCTGCAGCCCGCCGCCCGGCCGACGAGATCCTGGCCCATGCCTGCTCGGGCTGCCATGGAACCTTTGGTCACAGCTCAAGTCCGACGCCCAGTATCGCCGGCAAAGCCGAGGAAGAATTCATCGCCGCCATGCGCGAGTTCAAATCCGGCCAACGCGTCTCCTCCATCATGAACCGTATCGCACGCGGCTACACCGATGAAGATTTCGTGGCCATGGGGCAATTCTTCAAGAATCGATAGGAACTCGCATGACAGGTATCACCCGCAGATCTTTTCTCGCCCTCGCCGGTACCGCAGGCGCCTTGAGCCTGATGGGCGGTTGCGCCGCCACCTCTACCCAAAGCGCCCGCCGAAAGGTCGTCGTGGTCGGCGGGGGCTATGGTGGAGCCACCGCCGCCAAATATTTGAAACTGTTCGATCCCGGCCTCGACGTCACCCTGATCGAAAAGCGCAAAACCTATTATTCCGGCCCGGGTTCCAATGAAGTGCTGGCGGGATGGCATGAGCTTGCCTGGCTGCGCCGCTCCCAGGAAGGTTTGCAGAAAAATCACGGCGTCCACCTCATCCACGGCAAGGTGACTGAAATCGATCCGGAAAGACGTAGCGTGGAGTTGAAGGATGGGAGCGAGATTCCCTACGATCGACTGGTACTCTCCCCCGGCGTGGACATGCGTTTTGACGCCATCGAAGGCTACAACCTCAAAGCCAGCAAGCGCATCCCCCATGCTTGGCGACCCGGCAAGCAAACCCTGCAATTGCACAACCAGATCAAGGCCATGCGCAATGGCGGCGTCGTCGTCATCACCGCCCCCTCAGGCCCCTATCGCTGCCCGCCGGGGCCTTACGAGCGCGCTTCACTCATTGCTCATTACCTGAAACAACACAAACCGAGATCCAAGGTCATCATCCTCGATGACAAGACCCAATTCTCCAAGCAGGCCCTTTTTTTCAAGGGCTGGGAGGAACTTTATCCGGGTATGGTGGAATGGGTTTCGTCGGAAAAGGAAGGCAAAATCGATCATGTCGACGTGAAAAAACTCACCGTCGCCACCGAGTTCAACCACCACAGCGCCGACGTGCTCAATATCATCCCGCCGCAGAAAGCCGGCTGGCTGGCCCGCAAGGCCGAGCTCGCCGACGCTTCCGGTTGGTGTCCGGTGGAGTTACACAGCTTCGAGTCCACCCTCATCCCCAATATCCATGTCATCGGCGATTCCTGCATCGCCACGCCAATGCCGAAATCCGCTTTCTCGGCCAACTCCCAGGCCAAGATCTGCGCTCATGCCATCGTCGAACTGTTCAAAGGCAACCCACCCGGCCCACCTTCCCTGATCAACCACTGCTATAGCGTCCTCGCCCCCGACTACGCCATCTCGATCACCGGGGTCTACGAATATTCGGTCACGGAGCGGCAACTGGTCGCCACTTCCAGCGGGGAGACACCCATGGATGCGGACCGACAAAAGGAAGCCGAATTCGCGCGCAGCTGGCGCGAGAATATCACCGCGGATACTTTCGAATGACATGAACGAACCGGATATCCGCTGGAAACAGCGCCTCAGCCAACTATCGAAAGGCCCTGTCACAACTGCGCAAAGCGGTGGCGCTCAGCCGGCAGCGACCGTTGTCGGAGATCGAACAGCAAGGATTGATCAAGGCCTTCGAATTTACCCATGAATTGGCCTGGAATGTGATGAAAGACTTCTTCGAATACCAGGGCAATGTTTCGATCATGGGTTCCCGTGATGCGACTCGCGAAGCCTTCCGCAGTAACCCAGGAAGAAATCCTTGGCCTGCGGATGATCGGGAACCGGTTTGCGGAAATGTTCGCACAACAGGCGCAGATGATCGAACTCGCGCAACCTGTCCTCCCGATCCACCAACGGGGCGAGATAGGATACCCGCTCCGGCGGGCTCAGCTCGATATAGGGACGGGCGTGGATTTCGTCGTTGAGTCAAGCCCGGTCGGGAAATTCTGTCAATTCATGCATCAGTGTGATTCTTCCAGTCAAAATCGCCAATTTTTTGATTCAGAAAAACTTGCCATAGAGGGAAAGCAGGATTTCCACCACGATCAGGATGACGATATACCACTCCACCCGCAACGTCTGGCGATTGTTGACCAGATCCAGATAGGTTTCGGCGGTGCGCGACACTAAATCGAGCTTTCTGGACAAAGCCAGGTCGCGATCGCGCAATTCATATTCGGTGGCGATGCGCTCATACAGACGATCGAGTTCCGGCTCCTCCCAGACGATTTCGGGCTTTTCGGTGATTTCCACTCGGCCTACGGTTCGAGTCTGGATCAACAGGGCATTGCCGATCTCGCCCAGTATCTCGTTCTTGCTGCGAAGCGGGCTCTGCCCCTGGCAGAGGCGTTCGGCCACCACTTCGATGCGATCGAACACTTCCGCCACGCTGTTCTCGTAATAGGACAGCACACAGCTTTTGGCGAGCACATGGGCCACCACCTGCAAACGCCCCACGGAAGCCTCGCGCAGAGTGATGCGCCCTTCGGCATCCAGACGTTCGGAGACATTGGGGTCGATGAAGATTTCCGCCGCCTCGCATTCGGGCTGCTCGAAACGGTTGTGGGCCGAATCCTTGAGTCCTTCGATGATCTCCTGCTCCTCCGCCGAAGACAGACCGAACATCACCACCACGCCGAAACGGAAGATCATGCTATAGCCCTGTTGGCCGACCAGCATGGTCAAAGGCCCCAGCGCCACGGTGCTGCCCCGGGACAATTCGCGCAGATCGATCCTCGAGCCGATAAACCAGGCTCGAGCGTTTAAACGTTGGATTTGTTCGAACATTTTTCCCTTCGCAGTGAAATGGGTGTGCCGGTTATCCTTAAAGCCCAGCATTTTACCCGTTCGCAGTGCTTTGAGAGATCCGATTTTCCGCGCGTTCCCAAGCTCCGCTTGGGAACGCGGTACGGGAAACTTCAGCTTCCCAAAAATCTGAAAGCTGAAGCTCCAAAGCCATGGCCGATCTGACGGGCTAGCGACCACGTCAAGCTTTGAACACTTCCTCGAGGGAGGCGGCGGTCAAAACCCTTTCGCCCCACCTCAGCAAGGTTTCCGCGTCTGCCCGGCGGACATGAGCGCCACTGGTTTCGTCCAGGGGACCGAAACGAAGCTCAAGGAGCCTCAATAATAAGGCAGCTTCACCTTCTTGGCGGCCTTGCTCGCGGCCTTCCTTCTGCCCTTCCTGCCGCCCTTGGCATTTCCATTCTTCCGTCCACTCGGTGACTCGTTCTGCCAACATACTCTGAACCTCTTGCAAGTCGTTGATGCTACCCAATTCTACGCCCGGCATCTTGCCCGGTAAAAACACCCGCTTCAGCCAAACCGTGAATGCTCGCCGCAGGGACGCTTGTTTCGGCGCCTGCAGCCATGTGACCAAAGCGGCCAACACCCGCTCGACGTCTTGCGGCGTACGGCTGTTCTCCATTCGGAACAGAGCAGCCGCCAGGTTCCGCAGCGGCGCCAGCTCGCTGTCGGCGTAGCAGCCTTCGTCCAGTAGAAAATACTTCAGCCGGGGGCGATAGGTTTCCAATCCACCGGGCATCGGAATCACGAGGTCGGCAATATCAACCGGGGCATCCCAACGCCTGTTCCCATTGTAAAGGACGATAGGCAATACCGGAGGGAGTCGACCTTCGGCGGCGAGTTGCCCGGTTCGGACCAAGTCCTGGTAAAGCAAGCCCAAGTAGACGAGGATGCGGACCGCCATGTAGCGGTCCACGGTCGACTGAAATTCGATGAGGAGGTAGACGTAGAGCCAGTCCTGTTCCCCGCGAACTCGCCAGATCACATCATCTTCCCGCTCCCTGAGGTCGTCGGCGACATAGGTGCCGCTGACCTTTTCCAGACTACCAAAATCCAGATGTTGGACCCAATCTTCGCGAACAAATCCGCGCAACAGGTCCGCGACCCTCTCGGGGTGTGAAAGGAGCAGTTTATAGCTGTGATCGTGGTCCATGGACACAATTTACCTGACTGGGGCGACAGGGGGGCATATTGCCGGGTGGAATCGTTGTGAATGTGCCCAGATGGTGCATAATCAGTGCATGAAACTTCTGGAATCCCATCATGAGCGCGAGCCAAGCCTCCGACGCCTCTCCTGCCTTAGGCAAGAACTACGAGCACTTTGTCGAGTCCCTCCGCGACCCGGAAACGCCTGGCCCTGTCCTCTCGCCGAAGCGGTTCAGCCAAGCCCTGCATATTGACCTACAGACACTGGCCGAACAGGCCCATGTCCACCGCAACACGATTAACCGCGCCCCCGGCTCCCAGGGTATCCAGCGGTTTCTCCGGGAAGCCTTGAAAGTCATCAAGGCGGGGACTGACCTTTCCGGGGATGTGGACCGGGCACTGTTCTGGTACCGCAACGAACCCCTATCCGCATTCGGCTACAAGACAGCCGAGCAGTTGGTGTCGGAAGGGCGCACCGAGGATGTGTTGCGCTATATCAGCTCGCTGGAGGTAGGCGCGACAGGATGATCCTGACTTCGCTAAGCCAAGCTCTCGCTTACCGGATGCACACCCCAAAGTGGGCGGCGGCACCCACCAGCGGGGCAGGCGCGGCTGCACAGGGAGGCCGGGCCAACCGGCCGGGCGTTGTCGCCCTGTACTTGGCCTTGGATGTTGGCACGGCGATCAAGGAATACCAGCAGGTTTCCACGCTGCTACCGCCGGGGACACGGGTGAGCTACAGAGTGACCCTCTCGCCAGTGGTGGACTTCCGGCAAGGCTTTCGGCCACAGGAGTGGCCAGCGCTATGGGAAGAGTTCTTTTGCGACTGGCGCGAGTTGTGGTTCAACGAGCATGTCGAGCCTCCAAGCTGGGTGCTCGCGGACGAGGCGATGGAAGCGGGTGCCAAGGGCATATTATTCCCGTCCCGCTGGTCTCGAGGCGGGGTGAACCTGGTTTTGTACCCTGACTCGCTGGAAGCGACCGACAGGATCGAAGTTCATGACCCGGCAAGCGAGTTGCCCAAAAAACCAGGATTCCTGGGCTTGAGGAAACGGGCCTCGCTGCGGCGGAAGCGGAACCTTCCGCCTGCCGGGCGTTTTTGCGGAAGCTCGGCCTGAAATGTAGGCGTTGCGGACGGATGCCCGGCAAGGCCCAAGACGACGAAAAACCGATGCAGGCGCAACAGGCGTTTTACGACAACCAGCGGCAACCGCGCCTGGAAGAAGCCAAGCAGGGCAGGCGCACGGTGCTATTCGTGGACGCGACACTATTTTGTACAGCACCCATTACGACACGTTCACCCCTTTCAAGGAAAGCATCGACGCCTGCCTACGCGACCTCGGCACCCGCTTCAAAAGCAAAATGCAAACGTTGATGACCTTGAATTTCCAACTGTTTTCAAACCCGAAAACTGTGCCGCGTGAAGTATAGGCTAGCTTCGGCACGTTTTTGAGCGAAATCAGCCTCGTGGGCCAGCCTCGCCGTCGACCTACAGCCTGAGCGAACGCAGACACTAACCCGGCGAGAAACGTAACTTCTCGCGCCAACACTGCGGGATCAGCGGATAATCAATGGCGCAATATCGGACGAGTGTTTCTTGGCATGCTTGGCGGCCTTCTTTTCTTTAGGCGTCATAACCGGTTGCTTCTTTGGTTCTTTGTTACTTTGTCTTAACTTACCCATGATCTGACTCCTCGTGAGCACTGGGGGATCCAAGTGCCGCTTTAGTATACGCCAATAAAACACGATTAACCGGTTGCCAAAAAATAATGCCGCCGAGGTATCCCCAGCGTTGGGATGAGGATTTCTCTGGGAGAAAGTGAGGGCTAGACAGGCTCCAATGGCCGCTGTGGGCACAAGGGCCTGCGCCGCTACGCCGTGGGGATGGCAAGGGATGCGGCCTTAAAGCGGGTCTTGGCATAGAAATTTGATATCGCGCCGATCTTACTCTTACTTTTTGATAATCGGGTGAGGAATCAATCGGACCCTGTCATCGACTTTACCGCTAAATGGGTTGGGCTTTGGCGCCGTAGTACTCGGTCCATGTCTTTCAAACTCATCGATTCTATCGCTGATGGCTGGATTCGGCGGCGTGTGGAAAGTTTTCTCCACAAACGGGGTAATCTGATATCGCCAAACAACACCATCGGGGTGCGTCTCCGTATTTTTGCTTTCTGACTGTACCCTAAAGGAGTAATCGGTATTCCAGACGGGGTACTCGTTGATAATGTACTCCTCCCCTGCAGAGTTATTGGCAGTGATTGGGACTTTCGTCCAGCGCATGTCTGTTTCCTCCTTACCCGGACGTGACCAGACAATGTTGTAGCGCATAATGGGGCCAGTACCGAAGAATCTGAAATGAACCCGGTTATTAAACACCCGAGCGTCGGTAATTATTGGGAGTGTTAGAAAATAATAGACATGAGGAATATAAGGGACGTTGTCACCACCACCACCCTCGCCTCCTGGGTTTGGCGCATCGGGAAAGTCTGGGAATTTCGGAGGGTCGGCCTGACTGCTGCTGGGGATTGTCGCAAGAAGGAAGCCGAAAAATGCCAAGCGTACAAATATATGCTTCATAAGATTTCCTCTTTTGGAAAGCTACTCAGTCGAATTTCACGTTAGCAAAGGTGGCTCAGTTTAGGGAAGTGTGCGATTAAACTCTTCTGGTTCCCACGGGCTCCGTGGGAACCCCCGGCCCGCGCCGCGGGCCATCACGCCGCAACGCGCCAACACTGCGTTCCCACGCGGCGCGTGGGAACGAGCAAAACTGGGAACATCTGAAGGCAGCAGATCAATTTTATATAACCAATCCCACTTCGGCCTTACTTAAATCAGGCGGCCACTGTTTGGCAAGCCGCGAGACGATACAGCCATAAGAGCGAAAGATACGTGATGTATAGAGTCTCCTTCTGCGGGTTAAAGAAACGGGGGCATCTCGTCCCCGTTCAGCGCCCCCCGCCGCCCCACGAAACCTGAAAACACCAAGCCGCTTCGTGGCACGGGTGCGCTGGAACGGACGGTTAGGCTTGGTTTCAAAGTTCATTTTCTGAAATGCCAGCAACTTTCATGAAATGCTTGAGCAGGCCAAGTTTCAAGTCTTCATTACCGTGTATAGGCAAGGAAATTCTTGCCGGACTCCCGGCTTTCATATATACATGATGGCTACCACTAACTCGGATGAGCTTCCATCCTCGGCGCTCAAGTAGCCGCGCAAAAGCTTTTCCTGAAATGGATTTCAAACCGCAAGCTCCATCACCTTATCTTTTCCAGATATTTCGACTTCTTCTAAATCAACAGATAAGCAAGCTTCAACAGCTTCATATAAATTTGATATTAGTTCTTCAAAAGTATCCCCTTGAGTGGCGCAGCCTAGAATTGCTGGAACTTCCGCCCAATAGCCGCCTTCTTCGGCCTCATGAATTATTACTTTAAGTTTCATAATTTAACTCCACATGGCTTCGTGAAATATTCCTCTGCCGACTACCATTCATCATCAGTCGGACAAGCATTTTCTTGAATTAGATCGTCCGTAAGCTCTTGAAATCTCTTTATTGCGGTTGACATGCCGATAACACCAATTTGATTATGTTCTGCTCTCATATCCAGCAGCATGAAGTTATCTTCACTTAATTCGGCACCGACACCCCAAAAGTAGGCATCTTTGAGAGGCTTTCCCTGCTATGGTTTTGAACGCATCCTTTGAAAGCCGATACATGCCCTTGCTCTTATCTTCCTCATTTCGATATAACGTAATTAGCATGTTCGCCATGTCTTTTTGTGAAAGTGCCATTTACTATTTCTCCGCTTACCCTAACGCGGAAGCTCACCCGCCCGCGCCCACCACAAAACCCGAAAGCACCAAGCAGCTTGCGGGTGCGGGTCGGGTGGAGCGCACAGTTAGGCAAAGATTACGGAACGGTGCGTTTCGTTCCTCACCGCACACCGCACCCTACGACATTGCCGAGTTACCGCACCTTACGCGTTATGGCCCTTGCTCATCATTTCCCGCTGTTTTCGCTTCATGCGTTTGTAAAAAGAGGTGAAGGCAGTTCCCGCCATGATGCAGCACAGACTAAGATAGAGATAGAATCGATCCGGGAAGGCTTGCGAGTAAAAGACTCGGAAGACAGATGCGGCGGTGGGCACAAGAAGCAGCATCCCCCAGAAAACAGCGATGAAACGGCAGGTACTCATGAATTTCTCGTCATGCCATAGTTCCTGCGGCACCTCCTCTCGTGCGAGTTCAATAGTGAAGGGTTTGCCGATCAATATCGTGAGCCAGATGATGCCCGTCAGAAGGCTGTTTGCGATTATCCCCATGTTTTCGGCCAGCCAAATCCACTTGAATGCGTACAACGATGCTGCGGAAAAAAGGAAGAAGGCCACGGTGGCCCACTGCAAAACAAAACCCTTGCGCAGAGCCTTCCATCCAATGGCAACGGATGCAACCAGACAGATCGCGACGGATCTTTGCAGTGCATCCCAGCCGTTGGATGGTAGAACCAGAAACAGAATCCAAGGCAAGAATCCAAGAACGAAGCTCGCAAGCTCCTGTAATTCTTTCAGCATCTCGCACTTCCTTATATATCTAGCACCGGACGATGCGGTTTCCTTCGTTCACCGCATAACGCCTGAGTTCAGCGCCCCGCGCCACCCCACGAAACTTGACGATACCAAGCCGCTTCGTGGCGCGGGTGCACTGGAACGGTCAGTTAGGCAAAGATTTACGCGATTGATGCGGTTCGTTCCTCAGAACATCCTATGGTTAGCGCGTCTTATCGAGTTGGATTATTGTTTATGAAGTACGAGAGTCGGAGCCACGCTCCGATAGTTGGTGCATGAACTGAGATTTGGCTTGTTAAGATTGCAAGTCGTTTCTCCTTGAGTTGGTGTCTGCTTATATGTCCAGGTAATTCTTTTATTTTTGGTGAGCACTGCTTCTCCTGCCCCTGAAACGGTTCGATCCGCCTCGTCCTTAATACCAGCCAAAATTTCGCACGCAAGAGTTCTTCCCCCCGCCTGCAATGCTGAGGAAATGCCGTTCTCCAGCCGTCCTTGTGGGCTGAAATTAACCAGTCGCCCAATCCAGCCATCTAGTACGCTGCCTGGGAATTGTGTCGAATACACTCGGTAGTGCGTTTGATACAGGGGAAGCGAAAGGGTTCCTTGGTTGTTGGATCGGGGATCGGGATCTCTGATGAGCTTGGGTTCTAAATACCAGGATAAAACAACGGGGTAATCACTGCCGCCAGCTCTTATTGTCATTCTATGTTGAATGCCCAGCAAATTCTTCCGACTCCAGAGAGAGCCATCATCGCGAGTAAGGCATGACCGACTTAAGTGGTCGCTGTCATCTTCCTGCCTTGGAAGTTCATTACCAACATTGTTAGCCTCTGTCCAAAAAACCTCTGTCGAATTGGGTATGATGGCATCCGGGCGATCTTGCCCCCCCGAACCGATGGTTTCGACAGCGCAGCATTCATTGATAAGTGGACAATAACCTGAACGATTTGACATCGCCCCTCCATTTCCTGTCAGAGTCTGCGTGATGGCGTTGCTGATCTGTGCGGGCGCAGTAATAAGTGGGATTGCGGTATCAGTAAGGTCTTTACTTGTTTCATCACTTAAAGCAATACCGCTGACTTTTCCCGTTAACCCACCCAATTGGTTCACGTCCAGAGTCCCGATACTTTGACCAGATGCCGGAGCACAATGATAAACTGCAATGTCTCCCCTGAAATTGCATTTCTCATAAAGAGTAATCGATGTCGGTCGTCCGCAGGTCACCTGAAATGAGCGAAGCCCAGTGTTAACGATACTTTCAGGCAATTCGAAATTGTCCATTTTCACAACATCGCCGCTGATATTAATTCCCGAGACACTCTGGCAATCATTGAGCCCTGGTCTAGTGCACATCAGCACCGTAAGGTTACCGTCGCCGTAAAACTGCGCCTGCGACTGCGCGATCTGTTGCAAAGCCGGGCATCCACTCAGGCAAATTGATATTGGGAATGATAAAAAACTTTTATAATTAAGATGGATGTTCATTGTACGGACTCCCTTTCAGTGAGCAGGAAATAGAATTGAGCCTAACGCCCACGATCAGCGCCCCGCGCCACCCCACAAAACCTGAAAACACCAAGCCGCTTCGTGGCGCGGGTGCGCTGGATCGACGTGTTAGGCTTTGATGTTTGTTGGGTTGCTACGCCGCTACCCGGATTGCCGATCAGTTATTTTAGTGCCAAAAATGCCAGATACAAGCCTAGAACGCCTATTATCGTCCCAATTAACGGATGTCCACATATTTTCCCAAGTATAGCCAGAAGCCCTAATCTTTCAGGCATTACCTTAATAGCAACGCTTGGATGAAAAAAACTAGGCCACGCAGTTTCTTTCAATTCGGAAAGTTTGTTAATATTGTCCCGACGATACAGCAAGATGTTTAATATTAGTTCTCCATCATGTTGTGGCATCATAAGCCATGGCCATTTTAAAGCACTCGTTCCTAGCCTAAAATACTGATACTTGCTAGCTTTTGAAAAAATTTTAGTGTCACGATCTGATGGCTCGATATCTGCCTCCAGATGATCTAGATCGATAGGTTTATCAAGGTTTTTCCTTATATATCCATTTATTTGTTTGAGAGGATGTTCTTCTTTAGATTCGCCTCGGTGTATAACGAGAGTAACTGTCTTTTGTTCTTTTGAATACAGTTGTTTTGGGTAAACAATATAAGCGCCTCCAGACGATAAGCTTTTAAATTGTTTGACCACCTCGTTTAATCGCGCATTCAAATCGCTTTTCTGCGTATCGGTGAAAGTCTTGCCAGCGTAATCCTTGTAGTAAATATCTGCGAAAATCTGTTCCAGAAGGAGGTCTTTCAGGTCTAGGTAAACAATCTCGTTTCCAACAAATAATGATTTTACATACGAGCCTAGTAGATGAAGATCAGATGCCAGATTGGTAAGAGTACTTGTCAGCCAATCGTCTTTGGGTTCGGGCGGTCTTACCATTATTTTCACAATACTTGCTCCTGTTGCGGTGCATCGTTACAACTTACAAGGCGTTGTTGCTTAATATAGCCGTGTAGCCCCACATTTATAGACATTACATGCCGCGCCGTATTTTCTTCTATAAAGCCTAACTTTGTATTAGACGTCATTGCTGACGCCTTTGCCTGTGTTATGCGTCAATTTGTTGGTGCCTAACATCATTTAATATTGACGCCTAACTCATTTCGCCGAAATGCCTGATATATTTAGTGCTTTGATTATCCGGTGATTGGCTGTCATTTTGTGACGCCCCAAGCTTGATGGGGCGTTTTGTCATTGCGTTGATCCCGTCGGTTAATCTGTCAGCCGATGAGACGGAACCCTGGATGGGTTCCGCCAGATGTGGCGACAGAAAGGCTGTTCGCGTCCTTACATCCGCCTTGCCATTCAAACTCCCTTCACCGCCACTTCCACCACCACGCTCTATTGGCCTACGCGCTCGTCCTTCAGGCGGTAGATGGCGCGGTAGCGCCTCAGCGCCTGGGGCAAGTAGCGAGTCCGGATGGGGCTTAGTGAAATCCGGGGTAGACGTGCATCAAAGCTTATCCCCCCAGCACCACTTTCTGCACCGCGGTCCATTCGCCGTGGGGTTCGTCCTTGTCCCACCAGCGCAGGCGGTATTCTCGGGTTTCGTGGGTGTTGCCGGAGGCCAGGGGACGCTCGTCGAGATAAGGCTTCATCGTGTCGATGGCGAGGAAGGCCCAGTCGCCGCCGTTGATGCGGCACTCGATCCAGACGCCGTCGTGGCCGTATTTCTTGAAGTCGATGCGCACCCGCGAGCCGGTCGCACCCAGTTCCACCGCCAGCTCGAATTCGGGCACCGGATGGTCCACGCCGCTGGCGCTGGCGATGACACCGAGATCCTGGCCGATGGCGTCGTGGTAGCCGGCTCCGGCCTTGAGGCGGGTGATCTGGCTGAACAATCGCTTCTGGATGCCGGGCTTGGGCGCCGTCGGCGGGACGGGAAAGGTCGAGGGCTGCGGCGGGGGCATCGCCTGGTTGCCGTCGCCACCGATCATCAGGGCTTTATAGACGGTGGCGTCCCTGGCGTCGCGCTGGATGGCGGGGTGCCAGTATTGCAACAGCCAGAGGTAATACTGGAGGTCGGCCAAGGTTTCGGTGATTTCCTCGTCCCGGATGCCACAGGCCGGGCCGTGGACGGGAAGCTTCGAGGCATAGTTGCCGAGCCAAGCGATTTGCTCGGCCTCGATGGAGGGGAAAAAGCTACGGGTTCTCATAGAGGGAGCCTCCTGGCTTAAGTTTCGAGCCATGATAACAATCGTCGGCGTTCGCCCGCCGACCGATTCCTTCTTCCTGCGGGCTAAAGCTACTCCTGGAAATTCTCCGCTGTCAAGTAACTTTCTGTCGGGGCAGATCGAAAAGCCGGATGGCCTTGTCGGAAAGGCTCAGGGGGCGGGGAAAATATTTTTTGGGAGTCCCCTAAAAGTTTTGGGGAATACGGAAAATGTTTTTGGGCGTCCCCTAAAAGTTTTTGGGCGCACGGAAAATGTTTTTGGGGGCCCCTTAAAAGTTTTGAGGTGCGCGGAAAATGTTTTTTGGGGGCCCCTAAAAGTTTTTGGGAGTGCAGAAAATGTTTTAGGGCGTCCCTAAAAAGTTTTAGGGCGCGCTAAAAAAGTTTTTTGGGGGCCCCTAAACATTTTGGGGAGGACGAAAAATGTTGGGAGGGGAGAGCCCGCGCCCTCACTATGGTTGAATTAGTGCTTTTGCTCGTCTTTCCGGCAGAGATCGCCGCGATCCTGTCCTGAACCGAAGGAGCAGACGCTCGGGATGACGGGCGGAGTCATGTCCCCTTCAGCTCGGCCCTGGACAGGCCTGTCGAGTGGACATCGGTCATCCAATCGCAAACGGTTGCTTGAGTCGCAACCCTTCCCTGCCGGCGTGACGGCTTGATTCAACCCCATTGGCCCGCCCTTC
>JAQTSI010000411.1 GCA_028711365.1 Methylococcaceae bacterium | reverse complement strand
ACCAAGCGCCATGTTCTGAAATATTGGCGGCGCATTCCGAGGTGCTCAAGGTAGAGCGCGCCGGTATACTTGACCACGGGGAAAGCAAGTGACGAAACCGCGAACAAAGCGGCAAGGCCAACTGAAGCCGCAAATGCGTTGCCAAGGTTGCCGAGAACGACACCCGCCACCGGATACAAAACCCCAACTTCTCATTGAAAACGCGCAGGAACACCTGGAGGATGGCGTCGCGCTCGGACTTGGCATCGGCCTTGGCGTCGATATTGAACAGAATGACATCTGCCGAGCCTCGGATGGCCTTATGGATGTCCGCCAACAACATCGAATCCTTGATCTTCTGTTCGTCGAAAAACTGGGCGGCGCGTTTGCGTTGGCCTGTCTTTGGGTCAACGGCCTCGATGTTCTCCAGCAGGTACGAGAGGATCTTGATGTAGTGTGATTTACCGGAACCGAGGAAACCGGAGACCCAGACCCCCATGCGTGCGGTGAGGGAAACCACTTTCTGGGCCAACTTGTCTTCCTTGAGGATGGGGCGCAAAGCGGCCATGACGGCAGAGTCCCCCTTGGTTCGCTGCATCTCGATGGCTTTATCGAGCAGGTTGCGTTCCTCCAACAGTCCAATTACCAGCTCGAACAGGTTGATTTCGCCGACTCTGATCGGAGGTTGAGCCTTTTTCAGGGTGGGAAGGATGGTACGCGCCAGGAAATCCCGTATCTCCATTTCCCGCTCAGGCGGGTAGTCGAAGATCCAAAACCCGATTTCATTACCCAGACCTTTGCTGTTCAGGAATTCATCGGATGTGATCTTGGGCAAAATCTGATTCAGCCGTTCTTCGAAGCTCAACTTCATCCCGCCCGCTCCAAAAGTTCCAACAGACTCGTTTCTCCATGAGCACGCAGATAGCGTCGCACGTCGGGATGCAGTGATTGTGGAGTGAGCGTCATGCTGCGTGTGCTATCGAGATACTTGGCTTCGGCCAGGATGCGGATGATGACTTGGAATAGTTTGGCTTTTGTTGAGGTTGACCAACCAGCGACTTGGGGATCCCTGTGGGCGCATTCGGTGAGAAAGCCTTCCCAGTCACGTGGAGACAGGTGCAATTCTAGTCGGCGCTGATGATCTGCGTAGACATCGCGAATGAAGTCGCCAAGCAGTCGGCTGTGTTTGATCGCGCCAACCAGCAGAAGCTGGATGCAAACTTCCTGTTCCCGATGAGCAATCAGCTCCCAGGCGTTAGCGTCCAGGGTTTCCAAACGTTTCCGTATCAGTCGCGCCTGACGCCGAGCCGTGGCCGGGGTCTTCTTCTGCAGCAGGTTGTCGGTTTTAAGCGCCTGCGACCAGGTATCTTCGTCAGGTATGGTCAGCAGCAATCCCGCGATGCGCCGGCTCTCCAGGGGCATAAGAGAGCCTGCTGCTATTTCAGCGTTGTACAGGGAATTCATTCCACTCCCCCACCGTAACCAGGGGCCAACCTTGTCAGCACGAAATCGGAGAAGCGATTCCGTTCCTGCTCAAAAGCGCGGACATACCAGCGCAACCCGTTGTCGGCTAGGGTATTCGGCACGATGACTCTTTCACGCTCTCCGGACGACAAAGAGAGATAGCAAGTTTGAACCGGGGTAGCGCCGTGTGTGGCGCGGGTTAGCCCTGCCAGAATGTCGAAGTTGGATTCTATCAAGTTTCGGGATTCGAAAAAGTCTAAAACCTGATTCCAAAGATATGATATATAAATGAAATGTTATCTTCTAATAAGACATAATACTGAAAACAGATAAGCATGGAAATACGGCTGAAGCAGGTCGGATTTTTCAAGGAATGTGGCATCCCTGATCGACGATAGAATGCTTCCGATCCCGGAAGCAGAGAATCAAACCGAAGCCGCCCCGCTTCTCCCCGGCACGGCCTGCAACAGCTTCTGGGTGTATTCATGGGCAGGCGAGAACAATACCTGCTCCACCGGCCCCATTTCCACGATTTTTCCCTCCCGCATGACCGCGACTTGATCGGCCAGTTCAGCCACCACGGCGAGGTCGTGGCTGATGAACAGATAGCTGAGCTGCTGGTGAATCCGCAACGCTTTGAGCAGGCCGATGATCTGCTTTTGTACCGACACGTCCAGGGCGCTGGTGGGCTCGTCGCAGACGATCAGCCGGGGATTGACGGCCAGGGCGCGGGCGATGCAGATGCGCTGCCTTTGCCCCCCGGAAAACTCGTGAGGATAACGCAGCCTGGCCTGCTTGGGCAGTCCCACCGCCTCCAATAATTCCTCCACCCGGCTGCGCCGTTGTTCCTGAGACCATTGCGGCAGCAGGGCCGTCATACCTTCCTCGATGATGTCGCCCACCAGCATGCGCGGGTTCATAGCGGAATAAGGGTCCTGGAAGATGATCTGCATCTGAGCGCAACGCTGGCGGCGCGCCTCGCCGTGGGAACCGGTCACGTCCTTGCCGTCGAACATCACCTGTCCGCCGCTGCTTTCGATCAGGTTGAGCAGGGCTTTGCCCAGGGTGGTCTTGCCGCAGCCGGATTCGCCCACCAACGCCAGGGTCTGCCCTTGCGGCAGGGAGAAGGAGACGCCGTTTACGGCGCGCATATGGTCCACCGTGCGCTGGAACACGCCTTTCTTGATCGGGTAGAACACCTTGAAATCGCGCACTTCCAACAAGGGCGGAGAGTGATCCGGCCGGCTTCGGTTCAGGCAGCTTTCCAGGCGGGGGCGGGCGTCGAACAATTGCAGGCTGTAGGGATGTTGGGGCTGGCAGAAAAACGGCCCGCTTTCCGCCGCCTCGACGATTTCACCCTGGCGCATCACCGCCACCCGGTCGGCCAGGGAGGAAACGATTCCCAAATCGTGGGTGATCAGCCAAAGCGCCATGCCGGTTTCCCGTTGCAGGCGTTTGAGCAGATCCAGGATTTGCGCCTGGATGGTCACATCCAGGGCCGTGGTCGGCTCGTCGGCGATGAGCAGGTCGGGCTCCCCGGCCAAAGCGATGGCGATCATCGCCCGCTGCCTCATGCCGCCGCTCATCTGATGCGGGTAGTCCGCCGCGCGCTTTTCCGGGGAGGGTATCCCGACCATTCGGAGCATCTCCACGCTTCGTTGTCCCGCGTCGCGACGGTTCATCCGCTGGTGAAGACGGAACACTTCGGCGATCTGTTCCCCGACCCGGAAGACAGGATTCAAGGAGGTCATCGGTTCTTGAAAGATCATGGAGATCTCGCGCCCCCTCACCATCCGCATCTCCTCTGTCGGAAGGGTCAGAAGATCACGACCGTTGAGGAGGACGGATCCGCCGACGATCCGGCCGGGCGGCATGGGAACGAGC